>JAJDXD010000107.1 GCA_022823405.1 Gammaproteobacteria bacterium | reverse complement strand
AAAGACGACGCTGTTTAACGTCGTAACTGGAGACTTTGCTCCGACAACCGGTCGCGTAAGGCTGTTTGGTGAGGACGTGGCGGACATGCCCAGTTTTGAGCGTGCCCGCCGCGGACTCAGACGGACTTACCAGATATCTCTTTTGTTTGGCGGTTTGAGCGTACTCGACAACGTATTTCTAGCCTGCAGTGGGGTAAAGCGCGGCCGTTACTCACTGCTCCGACCGGGCCTGGAAGACCTGACCATGACAGCGGCAGAAAATTTGATCAGCGCGGTACATCTAGAATCAGAAATGCTGACTCAGGTTGCTACACTCAGCCATGGTCAACAGCGACAGCTTGAAATTGCACTGGCTTTGGCCGGTGCTCCGAGACTGATTCTATTTGATGAACCAGCTGCCGGACTCTCCCCAACGGAGCGTTCGGAACTAGTTGAAATCCTGCAGTCACTACCCGAACATATCAGTTACATCATCATTGAACATGATATGGATGTCGCCTTAAGAGTGGCAGAAACAGTAACGATGTTGCATAACGGTCGTATTTTCAAGGAAGGAACGCCTTCGGAAATAGAAAACGACCTTGAAGTTCAAGAACTGTACTTGGGACATGCGGCGTAGATTTACAAACGGACGTAGAAGAATTACGGCTGAAAACCTGCTGCAGGTGCGCGGCTTGCATGTTTACTACGGCCAATCACATGCCTTGCAAGGTGTCGATTTGTCACTCGAAAAAGGCATACAGGCGGTAGTCGGCCGAAATGGCATGGGGAAAACGACCCTTTGCAATACGATTATGGGCCTGGTTCGAGCACACAGCGGATCAATTACATTTCAGGGACAGGAAATCAGTGGTCTGCCAGCATATCGCATTGCTTCGCTTGGAATAGGCTATGTACCTCAAGGCAGACGTCTTTGGCCATCCCTTTCAGTTGATGAACACTTGCATCTGGTTGAGTCTGGTGGGTCCTGGTCAGTGCAACGGATTTACGACACTTTTCCACGACTCGCACAGCGGCGACGCAGCGGCGCTGGTCAACTGTCGGGTGGCGAGCAGCAGATGCTAACGATCTCACGCGCACTGCTGCAAGACCCGGAATTACTCGTGATGGATGAGCCTACCGAAGGACTCGCTCCTGTTATCGTTGATCAGGTTGTGCAACTTCTCACGGAACTTGCATCGGATCAGAGTGTGTCAGTTCTATTGATTGAACAGAACATTTCGGTCGCAACTGCAATCGCACAGGATGTTGCCATCATGGTCAATGGACGTATCGGCCGAATTATCCCCGCCAACGAACTTGCTGGCGATCGAATCTTACAGGAACGGCTACTTGGTGTCGGCCGTCACTCTCACGAAGACATTGACATACCTGTATCGACAGAGCCATTAACACCCCAGTCGAAACCGGATTCAGACAATCTGGTGACTGAAACTCAGCCAATGGAGACTGTTGGGAGACCTGGCGACACTATCCCAGCAAATCAGCTAGGCTATATTCCGCCGACTCGCTGGTCAAGCGCCGTGTGGAACGAAAAGTCAAATCAAACATCGCAGCCCGACCAATCAACCAATCAGCCCCCTGCGCGACCATTCGATGCAAAGCCCGAACCTTTACACCGAGTTCCGCTGAGTCTTTCCACCACGGGTCAAAACCCGTCCATTTACGTCGCAGGCACCTACGACACAAAAGGCGAAGAACTGAACTTCATGCGAAAGTGCATCGCAGACCACGGTCTGTCTGTTAAGTCGGTCGATCTTTCTACGTCGGGAAAAACATCAACAGCTGACATTCCACCACATGTCATCGCTGCCTATCACCCGAACGGTGCCGGAGCGATTGATCGAAACGACCGCGGATCTTCCGTTCGCGAAATGGCGGTGGCATTCGAACGTTTTATTCGACAGCGTCAGGACATTGCTGGAATCATTTCTGCCGGAGGTTCCGGGGGCACTTCACTGGTAACACCAGCGATGCGCTCACTACCAGTCGGCGTTCCAAAAGTGATGATTTCAACCGTTGCATCCGGTGACGTCGGAAATTACGTTGGCGCATCAGACATTATGATGATGTACTCTGTTGCTGATATTCAGGGACTCAACCGCATTTCAAAGCGGGTACTGTCTAACGGAGCAAAAGCCATTGTAGGCATGGTAAAGGATAGTCAGAGCGACAGCCAATCGCAGACTGCCGATACAAACAAACCGGGTCTTGCTCTAACGATGTTCGGAGTTACAACACCGGCGGTCCAGCAGATTGTCAATCTACTGAAGGATCAGTACGACTGTCTTGTGATGCATGCGACCGGAACTGGTGGGCGATCGATGGAGAAACTCGCGGAGAGCCATTTGATTGTCGCCGCCATAGATTTAACGACGACAGAAGTCTGTGACATGATGATGGGCGGCGTCTTTCCGGCGAACGAGGATCGTTTTGGCGCATTCATTCGAACTGAAATTCCATGGGTCGGCTCAGTTGGCGCATTGGATATGGTCAACTTTGGCAGCCGAGATACGGTGCCAGCTCAATACAGGAACCGAACCTTCGTCGAACACAATCCTCAAGTAACGCTGATGCGAACCACTCCATCGGAAAATCGCCAAATGGGAGAGTGGATTGCAGACCGCATGAATCTCATGCAGGGGCCTGTGCGATTTATCATTCCGGAAGGTGGCGTATCAGCGCTGGATGCACCGGGTCAGCCGTTTCACGACCCCGAGGCGAATCAGGCGCTTTTTGAAGCCATTTCCGGACGGGTTCGGGAAACGCCCAAACGTCGACTGATTCGCACACCCTTACATATTAATGATCCGGCCTTCGCTGAACTCGCGGTCAGAACACTGGCTGAGATCAATCCATTACCAACGGAACGAGTAATGAACTATGGCACAATTTGAACGACGGAAACTGCTGGACAAATTCCAGGACATGAAGCGTAAAGGCGTACCGATCATTGGCGGCGGTGCAGGTACGGGACTTTCGGCAAAGTGTGAGGAAGCAGGTGGGATCGATTTAATTGTCATTTACAACTCCGGTCGCTACCGAATGGCTGGTCGTGGTTCCCTGTCAGGGCTCATGGCCTACGGCAATGCAAATGAAATTGTGATGGAAATGGCACATGAAGTATTACCCGTCGTTAGCGATACGCCTGTGTTGGCCGGAGTGAACGGCACTGACCCCTTTTGTGTGTTCGATCATTACCTCGACCAAGTCAAGGCAGTTGGATTTGCAGGGGTTCAAAATTTTCCGACTGTAGGACTGATTGATGGTACTTTCCGTATCAATCTTGAAGCAACCGGGATGTCTTACAGTCAGGAGATTGATGTGATTCGCCTCGCCCACGAAAAGGACTTGTTGACGACACCTTATGTGTTCAACGAGTCTGAAGCGCAGGCCATGGCTGAAGCAGGCGCGGATATTGTCGTCTGTCACCTGGGGTTGACTACCGGTGGATCAATTGGCGCAGCGACTGCCTTGAAGCTTGAAGACTGTCCGGCACTGGTTGATGCCTGGGCCGAAGCGGCGCTCAAAGTGAATCCCGATGTGCTGATACTTGTCCACGGCGGTCCCGTATCCATGCCGGATGACGCTGAATTCGTATTGAAGAATACAGAGAACTGTCACGGTTTCTACGGTGCTTCATCTATGGAGAGGCTGCCGACTGAAATCGCCCTTACCAAACAAACCAAAGCCTTTAAGGCGATCAATATTAACTAAGAGGAATCACACCATGAGTGCTGGATTTATTGGTTCATTGATTTTGTGGCTCATCGTCGCAATTGTTGTCATTGCGGTGGTCGTTTACCTGCTGCACTGGCTGTACCACCGATCAACAAAGGAACTCGCCTTTGTTCGTACCGGTCTCGGAGGAGAGAAAATTGTAATTAATGGCGGGGCTCTCGTCTTACCGATCGTACATGAAGTAACCCCCGTGAATCTCAACGTAGTCCGAATTGCAGTATCCCGAACAAAAGAAGATGCAGTGATTACCAAGGACCGTATGAGAGTTGATGTGGAAACCGAGTTTTTCGTACGTGTTATGCAGGAAAAGAGCGCGGTCTCAGCCGCAGCCTCAACTCTTGGTCGAAGAACGTTGGATTCCGGACATTTGGCGGAGTTGCTGTCGGGTAAATTTGTAGGCGCACTTCGATCTGTGGCCGCTGAAATGAGTCTCGACGAAATGCATGAGCACCGTAGTGATCTTGTCGCTAAAGTTGAGGAACGTGCCAAAATTGCTTTGGCGCAGAATGGACTTGAACTGGAATCCGTTGCAATTACCGATCTCGATCAAACCAGCCTGGAATACTTCGACCCTGCCAATCGGTTTGATGCAGAAGGTATGACGCAATTGATCGAAGAGATTGAAACAAGGCGAAAACTCCGTAATGACGTCGAACAGGCTTCAATGGTTGCTATTCGCAGTCGAAATCTAGAGGCTGAAAAAGAAACTCTGAAACTGGAACAGGAAAGCGAGAGTTCAAGACTCGACCAGACACTCGCATTAGAGTCCATGCGCGCTCAGCAGCAAACTGCTGTACAGCAGACACGTTCGGCTAAAGAAGCAGAAGCAAACCAGTCTCTCATTGAAAACGAGCAAAGCACCCGTCAGCGGGAAATTATTCGGCAGCGCGTTTTGGATGCCGCTGAAATCGAGGCACGTGAAGAGGTTGAAAAAGTGCGCATTGCTCATGAACGTGCTTTGGAGGAAGCTCGAATTGACCGAGAGCACAAAGTACGCATTCACGAAATCAAGCAGCAACACGAGATCAAGCATGCCGACATTCTGGCAAAAGAGGATCTCGAACGAGCCAAGATTGTCTCTGAACGTCAACTCAGAGAAGCGAAAATCGTTGCAGAAGAAGAGATGGAGTCACGTGAAATTGCGCGTACCCGAGAAATCGATATTGCAAGGCTTTCCGCAAACCAGCGTGTGGAAGAAACGCGCATCGAACAGGAAAGAACACTGGATACCTCCAGAATTGAACGAGATCGTCTGGTGCGGACTGAACAGATAACTCAACGACAGTCACTCGAGGAAGCTGAAATAAGCGCTAGAGATGAAGTTGAACGCGCGAGAATCGCTTCAGATCGTGGACTGGACGAAGTTCGTATTCTTAAGGATCGCGATATGAAGCGTCTTGAGGTCGAACGGGAAATGGCCCTGGAACTTGCTGAGATCGAACGACAGATTAATGTGTTGAGCAAACAGTCAGAAGAAGCTGTCGCAAGAGCTGAGACAGAGTCGGCCAGAGCCAAGGCAGTCGAAGCGGAGGAGCACGTCAGGACAGTGCGCGAGACTGAAGTTGCCGAACGTCTCGCTTCTGTTGATCGCCTGATGGCGCAGAAAGATGCGGATACTACGAGGATCGCCGCAGAAGCTGAGAAAGTCTCGGCCGCAGTCGCTGCAGAAGCACAAAGACTTAGAAACGAAGCTGATAACATTCTTTCGAATGATGCTCGAACCGGCCTGCTGCGAATGAAGATCATCGAACGCCTCGAAGGTATCGTGCGTGAAAGCGTCAAGCCGATGGAAAACATTGAAGGCATCAAGATTTTGCATGTTGATGGTTTAGGTGGTGGTGGCGACGGTCATCGATCGCCAACTGATGAAGTCATCGAAAGCGCCCTTCGCTATCGTGCACAGGCTCCGCTGATCGACGAGTTGATGAAAGATATTGGTGTTTCCGGATCAAATGTGTCCGGCATGGGAGATATTTTCAGATCGGCCAGAGATGCGCAAACCCTTCAGCAGAACCTGAAGTCTGCTAAGAAGGACGACAAAGAGTCAGACAGTTAATACTATGCCAACCGCTTACGCTTCTGCCGTCATCAATGCACCCGCAACCCGGGTGTGGAGTACTATACGGGACTTCAACGCTCTGCCGGTGTGGCACCCACTAATTGCCGACAGTCGGATCGAAGGCGGTGCACCATCGGATCAGGTCGGATGCGTACGCGCTTTCAATCTGAAGGATGGCGGGTTCATTCGCGAGCGCCTGCTCGCGCTGTCCGATTACGACTACTGCTGCGTCTACTCCATTTTGGAAAGTCCGATGGGTGTAGAAAACTATGTCGCTACACTCAAGTTAACCCCAATTACCGATGGTGATCGAACATTCGGCGAGTGGACAGCTGAATTTGAGTGTGATCCAGCACGCACACAAGCACTTGTCGATCAGATCAGTCAGGGAGTCTTTCAAACGGGCTTTGACGCACTGAACGAACGACTGAGATACTGACATGGTCCGGGTGATGCGCAGCACCGTCATTGATGCGCCGGTATCAGCGGTGTGGGATGTGTTGCGCGACTATAACGGCCACGACCGCTGGCACCCTGCTGTGAGTACAAGTCGCGTCGAAAATGGCCTGTATGCCGATCAGGTCGGTAACGTTCGAAACTTTTTACTGACAGGCGGTGAGCGTGTTCGGGAGCAGCTGCTGTCATTTTCAGACCGGGATCACAGCTTTCGCTATCGAATCGTTGAAGCCGATGTTCCATTAGAAAACTATGTTGCCGAAGTCTCGCTGCGCCCCGTAACTGATAAAAATCGGACGTTCTGGTTGTGGACATCGCGTTTTGACACACCTCCGGGTCTGGAACAGGAAATGCAGCAACTGGTAGCTGAAGGGGTTTACAAAGCTGGATTTGAAGCGGTACGATCACTGGTTGAATCACCTGGAGATGTCACTACAGTTGATTCGACATTAGAGGCGCCAGAAGAAATGGAAAGCGGCTCTGCTATGGTATTTACACGATATGGAGAACCCGAAGTATTCCAGATGAAACCGATCTCTGCACCACCTCCGGGTACAGGTCAGGTTCGAATTCGACAGCGGGCCATCGGAATCAATTTCATCGATATCTATTGCCGTACCGGGTATTTTCGATTTGTAGAACCACCTGGAATAATTGGACTGGAAGCTGCTGGTGAAGTCATTGATGTCGGAGACGGGGTGACACACCTAGTACCGGGACAGCGAGTTGCGTACGCCTGTCTACCCTTTGGGGCCTACACAAGTGTTCGAACGATGGATGCGGCGCTGGTTGTCCCCTTACCCGAATCCATCGATTTTGCAACGGCAGCCAGTTGTCTGCTGAAGGGAATTACAGCTCAGTTTCTGTTGCACCAGGTTCACCCGGTGCGTGCTGGGGACACAGTGCTTGTTTTTGCACCAGCAGGCGGTGTCGGAAATCTGCTGTGCCAGTGGGCGAGACATTTGGGAGCGACAGTAATTGGAGCTACTACCAGCCCTGAGAAAGTCCAGACTGCTCTCGATGCAGGTGCTCACCACGTCATATCACCTGGACTGTCGAGCCTCGCAGAACAGGTTCGAGACTTAACTGGAGGTCAAGGTGCCGATGTCATTTATGACGCGGTCGGTCGAGACAGTTTTGCACAATCTGTCGAGGCACTCGCAAATTGCGGGCATCTGGTCAGTTATGGGCAAGCATCAGGTGATATTGGAAATTGGGACATTAGCTCACTCGCTTCGAATTCTGCGACGGTCTCACGACCGAACTATGTACATTACACCGATACACATGAAAAAATTTCTTCAATCACCTCTGAGCTTTTCGATGCCATTCAACGCGGTATTCTGAAAGTGAAAGTTCAGCACCAATATCGGTTCGAGCAAGTTGCGCAGGCGCATCATGCATTACAGAATCGCCAAACGACTGGTTCGATCGTGCTGATGCCAGAGTGAGTGAACTAGAGAATGAAAATCGCCGTCTTCAATTGGAATGGCAGTTGCTGTCTAGGACTTGTTGACGAGCCGAATGGCGTAATAAGCCGTTTTGATGTTCCACATCACGTATGCGAAAAAGCAGGTGTTACCGCGCTCATCGGCCAAGAATTTCCGAGAGTGGTCGAAGATTGTAACTTGATCAATGTTCAACTGCTGGCTCCGGTTCCAAGACCACATCGAAATGTGTTCTGTGTTGGTAAGAACTACCACGATCATGCGAAAGAATTTTCCCGTTCCGGTTTTGACAGTTCAGCCGCAAAGGGTGAAGTGCCTGAGGCACCTATAGTATTTTCAAAAGTGCCACAGAGTGTCATCGGTCCCGGTAAGCCTATTCGCATCGATGAGAAGGCGTCGACTGCTGTTGACTATGAAGTGGAACTTGGAGTCATCATTGGTAAATCAGGTCGCAATATTCGCCCGGAAGATGCTTTAGAACATGTATGGGGTTACACCATCATCAACGACGTAACTGCCCGAGATCTTCAAGGCAAACACAGCCAATGGCTAATCGGCAAATCACAGGACACCTTCTGTCCAATGGGTCCTTGGGTCGTCTTGCGGGATGAGTTGAATTTATCCAACACAGGGGTGAGATGTTTTGTTAACGGAGAGTGCCGACAAAACTCCGACACTGGCTTGCTGATATTTGATGTTCCCACGATTATCGCCGCGATCTCTACCGGTATTGAATTGATGCCGGGAGATATCATCGCTACGGGGACGCCAGCGGGAGTTGGAATTGGGTTTAAACCACCCAAATATCTAGTGCCAGGTGACCAACTACGATTGGAAATTGATGGCATCGGCACCCTGGAAAACCCAGTCGAGGCATGGTAATGGCCGATCTCAGAATAGGTAGCATGGTCATTGAAGACCAAAATGAAGGTCAGGCAGTGGTATTGATTCATGGACTGGGCGGCACCTCAAACAGCTTTCAGACATTGATACCTGCCCTTGACGGATATCGAATTTTACGTACCGACCTACCCGGTGCCGGACGTTCGGAATATCGACCTGGAAAGCCTGGTATAGCTGGTCTAGTATCAGCCGTAAAGAATGCGATGCAGGTCGCTAATGTCGACTATGCACATTTCGTTGGACATTCGATGGGTACGTTGGTCTGTCAGCACCTGGCCGTTGAGTCACCAAAACTGGTTGCAAGCCTCACCCTATTCGGCGCAATCGTTGAGCCGCTCCCGGTAGCGCGAGACGCGCTCAGGGAAAGGGCGGCTACTGCACGGGAGCATGGTATGACGAGTATTGCGGAGGCAGTATCAACTGGTAGCACAGCCGAGTCATCGCGGCGCGAAAATCCCGTTATCCAGGCATTCGTTCGCGAATCTCTGATGCGGCAGAACCCAAATACGTACGCAATCCATTGCGAAGCGTTGAGTGAAGCCACAGCCGCCTGCCACAACAGCATCGAATGCTCAACGTTGTTGATCGCAGGGGAGTATGATAGTGTTGCACCAGTATCGATGAGTGAACATCTGGCTCAACAAATTCCAAATGCGAAACTTCAGGTTATTTCGAACGTTGGACATTGGATAATGGTTGAAGCCCCGCGACGATCCGCCGAATATTTACGCAGACATCTAGATGAACTAAACGCATAAGCGTTCAGAAGTTAGGAGATAGAAAAATGGCAGATAACAACTTCAGTTGGAGCGGTAACGGTACCGCTCACTCTCAACCGGACATCGTTTTTACAAATGTCCGGATATTGGACGCCAGTGGTGAACCACCATACAGTGGCGAAGTTACGGTATCCGGCAATCGTATCAGATCAGTCAACCGATCTGATTCAACTCGGTATTCCTGGAACAATGGCAGCGGCATGCGAATTGACGGACGCGGTATGACACTGATGCCTGGAATGATAGATGCACACTTACATCTGTCCTGGAATAATGCACCGGGTATTGCTGACATTCAGTTGATGCCAGTTGAAGAACATGTCGTCAATTGTGTTGAAATGGCAAAGCTATTGATTGATTCTGGATTCACAGCAGGATGTGGTGCTGCAGCGGCGAAGCCGAGGCTGGACGTTGTCATTCGCGATGCCATCAACTCGGGTAAATGTGTCGGACCGCGCTACCTTGCAGCCGGACCAGAGATTACATCAGTGGGCGGTCTTGGTGACACGAGTTTGCCACATATCCCCCATGAAGCCCTTAATCTCGGTATTGTTGTTTCCGGACCAGAAGAGATCCGGCGAAAAGTTCGTGAGTTGATCAAATGGGGTGTTGATACGATCAAGATCAACCTTTCTGGTGAAGAGATTACAGAGATGCCAGCCAAGGCAAACCAGTTCGATGACGACGAAATTTCAATGGCGGTTAGGGAAGCCAAGGCGCGTAATAAAAATCTCGCAGCACATGCACGATCCAAGGAATCTGTTGCAAAGTGTGTGGATTATGGCATTGATTTCATTTATCACGCATCATTCACTGATGAAGAAACGCTGGATAAGCTCGAAGCAGCCAAAGACAGACACTTTGTCGCACCCGGACTTGCCTGGCTGATCAACACCGCACGAAACGCAGGAGACTATGGAATCAAACCAGGCACACCAATTACAGAAGCCTACGAACGCGAACTGGAAGCCGCGGTTGATAGCATGAGCAAGATGCACAAACGCGGCATTAAAGTTTTAATCGGCGGCGACTACGGATTTGCGTGGACACCACATGGCACCAATGCAAAGGACATTGAGTACTTTGTGGACATGGTTGGAATGACTCCGATGGAAGCCATCCAGGCTGCAACCTGTTATGGCGGTGAAATCATGGGAATGGGCCACGAACTTGGAATGGTTCGGGAAGGTTATCTGGCTGACCTGCTTCTGGTTGACGGAGACCCTCTACAGAATGTTCGTATTCTTCAAGACAAACAGCGCATTAAGATGATTATGAAGGACGGCAAATTCCATAAAGAACCGGACCTGTCCGAAATGCACGCAGCACGCGAGTTGCGCTACAGCGTTTGATTCTTCAATTTCCGAAACTGAGTCAGCTATACCATCCGTGATTAATACCTAAGCACTAGTGATTCTTCTGCAATTGAAAGGTATCACTGGTAATTCCCGAGATGCCTTTCATTTTCCATGAGTTGACAAACTTTGTTGAACGATGGACACGGACGGAATGTTTTCGAAGTTGTGTTTTTGCACCAGTTTATGTTCTGATTTCATACTTAAAGAAAATTTTTCTTGATTTCGACGGACAAGAACATATTGCATTTAACTACTTCCTTCGTGGTTTCGAACGCAGGGTGAGGGGTCTCTTTTTGAGACCTTGCTTTATTCTGGGGGGAAAATTAATTCGTATGACAACAGCACGATGAATAAATGTTTAGGTCGCGCCTATAGATAACATATTGCTATAGATAGATGTCATTTCATCGTTAGTGTTGGAAGTTCAGGCTAGTGCACTTTCAATCACCGTCTGCGCATGTTCTAGCGATACGAAAGGAAAATCAGCTATGAAGTCATCTAACCGATCGCCCGCTTCTAAATATTAGGAAAGGCTAGATACTCACCCAAGCGCAGTTGGCCGACATACTCAATATTCGGCAAGGGATGGCTTCGAATATGGAAAAGCGAAGCGCGGCTTGCTGCTGCCTACCTTGCGCAGTAAAATCGCTTTACGCTCTGTGTCGAGCACACAATTGAAACACCTTATCATTTTAGGAGTGTATTGTTTCTCCTCTGTGGACTAAATCATCGACTGCAACGTTCAAAACAGTTGAAATCTGACGATACAGATTGAGCGAGCCAGGTTTCCGGTTATTTTCAATTTGAGAAAGATAACTTTTAGACACGCCGACGCGCTTTGCTAACGAATTCAGCGTAAAACCTCGATATTCCCGCCATGCTCGCAACGGGGACGTCCCGTTCAAAATGGAGTTTACTATTTCTCCTGGAACGGTTGTGCCTCCCTGATAGTCAATTAACGCTTGATCAACTGCGGAACGGTCTTCAACATCTTCCAACAACGAAATCATTTCAAGGTAATCCTCTATCGGTAATACAACGTACTCTGGTTCTTCACCCTTGTTGATATATTGCACTTTCAACTCATTCATCGCTTATACACTTGTCCTCTCTGGTCAATCTTGGCTACCAGAAGCAAGTTTTGCTCTTTGTCCAAAGCATAGACAACTCGCCAATCTCCTAACCTGAGCCGGAAAGAATTTTCTTGTCCTCGCAAACGAGTTACATCTGGATTTCGTTGATCGGGACCAGTTGCGATAATTTCTATTCTGTCGCGAATCTTACGTGCAAGTTTGAGCGGCATACGGACGAGTCTACGAGCAGCCTGCTTCTGATAGTGAACAGTATACATCTATTAAGTTTACTAATATTAAACATTAAAGTCAATTTTTAGTGATTTGCAATTCGAACTTGGAAAGAACAACTCGACACATCAGTGTTTACAAGATAGAGAGAATTTCGGGGTACGGTCGCATTGCAGGTTCTTACGCACCGTCTTGCAATCTATCCTGAGCCAGCGACTACTAAACTCGCTGATCGAAAGGTCATCAGATCTCAGTTCATTAATCATCAGATATCACCTTCGTGTTTTCATAGCTATGTCCTGAGCGCTGGCATTCGCCAGTCGATGGGTTCGGTAGGGGACAGCTAGGTTGATTCAGTGGTGGAATCGTTCTTTGCAACACTCTAGTGTGAGTGGTTGCAGGACCATCGCTTCAAAGTAAGTCTGTTATTCTGGCTCGGCCTGCAGTCTTGCAATTACTGCTGAAGAATCGATGACCATCAGCTTGGCAATCCATTTTGGTTGTAACCCATAATTTCATCTTCGCTTCTATCATCAAGCACGGGCAAAGAAGCGCAGCGTAACGCAATTTCGTTTAATTCATCAGTTAAGCTTCTTCCGGAGCGTTCACGTTGAATTCGCTCCAAACGCTCTTCCAATGCCACCGTGACAGCCATTATTTTTGTCTCACCGGTCAGTTCCGCTACGGTTTCAGCCAACTGTTAAGTCTTTGAATTGCGAATGATTAGTGCCATAGCTATTCACGCATGTAGTAATCAATCTGGTAAGCATTTCCCCAAGCCGTGATGTTCATCACGCGTCAATTGAATTCACTGTGATTATCTGCCAGAACTGATTGGAGTTGTACCGGATTATTCCGGGCAGGCCAGCATGGTTTGCAACGCCGCGGTTTCAATCAGGCGC
>JAJDXD010000091.1 GCA_022823405.1 Gammaproteobacteria bacterium | reverse complement strand
ACTGATCACACTCAACAGCGGTATCGAGACGCATTCTATACACCATTGCTTTCGGACTGGCGTAATTATGAAACATGGAGCGACGCAGGATCACCTCAGACTATGGAACATGCGAACCGACTTTACAAGCAACTACTGGCGGAATATGAACCGCCGCCACTTGATCCAGCTGTCAGGGAGGAACTTGATGACTTCGTCGATCGACGTATTGGCGAAGGCGGAGTTACCACCGATTTCTGATTGAAACGTGTAGCACTAAATTTGGGAATTAAAACCTTTACTAAACCATAGAGATGTCTTGTTATATTCTTTGGTATCGTAGGTGATGTCTTGATGAAATTTTCGCAATCGTACTATTTGATATGTCTCTGAACGAATCTGTGCTCAAGCATCCGTCTGAAACCCCGCAATAGCTGCATTCAGAGTCGCAAAACTGCCGAAGTGTCCCCGTAGCGGATTGACTACATACCTGCGATGTGGAATAAGTCCACAATTCGGTGGTAATCGGAAGAGATTTTGCAGTGTCCTCCCTCGTTCTAACTCAAGTTTGAACACGGTCGCAATGAAAAGACATTGTTTAGGTTCTCACTCACTACTTAAGGAGTCCGTTCGAGAAGTTCTTCCAGGGTTCGTCCATAGACCTCCAGCGGTTCGACATCGATAAACTTGCCAAAGCTCTCCTGCAAACCTAGGTTCGCCCACCACTTCAATCGATTGTGTGCCGCGGCGTACAGCATTACACCGAAGTCGGTCGGCGAGATTCTGCAGAAAAACAGTATGCTAGCCTGCTCTTCTTGGACAATTCCTCTGTTACCAATCTCGAATTCGGAAATTAGCCCCATTCTCTGCAACACCCGCAAGTCAAAGTCAGATTTGGGCTGGTTCATGGGTAACGAAGAACACATCGACGCTTCTCTGAATGTCGTAGACATTGAATTTCTCTCCGTTTGCGCGAGCCTCTACCATTATTCTTTCTAGGGAGCGGTAAATTTCATAGTGCAGTTTGAGTTGCCTTGATGCAAGTGACTTCACCGTATCGACGAATAGAGCGGCCTCGTCGTCCAGTCCATCTGTGCTTCGCGAGGCGGCTAAAAGCCCAGCGTAATACTCTACGCAGACTTCGCTTTCCGAGAACGCACCGTTCCACAGAATATCCCGTGCCACGCGCAAATTCGCTCTTTTGCCGTCGTCCAGATCAGCCACCTTTTCGGCGGCCCGATTGATGAGTTTATCGCGCCCGTACGCATAGAGCTTTTGGAAGTCTTGACCGATCGTGTCAAGAGTTGGTCCCAGAACCTTCTCGACGACCCGCGCTATGCTCTCCACAGCACCTGTTGTTAATGGATCAATTACCATGTTTATTCTGGACTCCTTGCCGCTTTACTTTGTCATGTGGATTACTTTAGTTCTTGCAGTATTGATTGTTTTGCTTTCCGCATTGGCGGTGTCGTAAGCACTTTGTGTGCGATCTGGCTAGCTCTTTGATGCTCTGTGTGCGGGATGTTGTTAGGTGGCAAGAGTTGTTTTGGCGAGTTCGCCTTGTTTTCTTTGGGTGACTTTTTCATATCTGTTGATGCTCAATTGGACGACTTAAATTGATTACAAGCCTTGCAGAGCATCTGCAGGTTCTCAACGACAGTAAGCCCTCCTTCTTTCCAGGGTTTGATATGATCCCCTTCCATTTCTTCGAAATTGAACTTCCCATTGCAATTCGGACAAATCCCCCTTTGTCTTTCGTAGGCGCCGTTCTTCTGATTATTGGTAAAGGTCCGCAGGTGGAGCTGCCTTTCGTCTCCGTCCAGCACGTAAGGATATATGCCTTGCTGTTTCTGGATCGCATCGTTCTCCAAACTCAACAGCTTGCTAATTTCTTTCTCAAGTGCACCCGCGTCCAGATCCCTATTCTTGTGCTCGGCGTAGATCTCTGACCAGTCGCCGACCCGACGCATGATATTCGGTCGCTTTACCGGAAACGTTTTTCCAATCCACTCTATGACGGCTTGAAAGTGCGACCACATTTCATCAACATCCTGATCATGTTGGTGAAGACCCATGTAGTCTTCAACCTGTCCCCCGCTTACCCACTTGATCGCCGTCTCCAGAAGCTCCTGTCTGATTGGACTTCCTGTGACGTAATCGTTGCTGATGTCCTTTGCTGCGCAGCCGGATCGACTGAAATATCGCTTAGCCTCCGAAACCCAGGGTCCCGAATAAACAGAGTTGCGTAGTTCCTGGTCAGTCAGGCGCTCGCCAGAGATGTTCACGATCCTGAACCAGTTAAGTTTTTCGCTGGGCTCGCCATCACACACATAGATCATGAGTTTGTAATTGTTGATCCGTTCACGCACGTCATCCGGCTGATTGGTGTAATACAGATCATCGATGTTGAAGACACCATTAACATACTGACCAATGGAGATAGTTCTTTGCTGACCGTCCAATACTTCGAAACTACCATCAGGACGAACTGCCCAGTACATGATATTGAGCGGAAACCCTTCGAGAACGGAGCGAATGACATCTTTCCTCTGTTTGTCGTTGTAAACAAATTCGCGCTGATACGGCGGACGAATGTCCAGCTTGCCACCGTAACCGGTGACGCCTCCCTCACCATCGTCTTTGTATTGCTTGACGAGGTCTCTAACCGCTATTTCCCTGCGTTCGATCTTCATGTTTGAACATTCCTGTTGCGAACCAGGATGCGCGCAAACTTCTGCACATAATGGTCGCCATCAACCAAATAGTAAGTTTTTTCTACGGGACCGTCGATCTTCAAGGCTGCGCCGTCGTTCAGTTTCGTCACTTCGCTTCGCTTGCCAGACGCGCTGACCTGCACTTGCCGAGGGTATGCCTTCGTCGCACCGCCGAACCATGTCTTCGTGATGCCGATAATCTCAAACTGGTCTGGATTGTATTTGTCCAGAAACGTTATAGGCACCCCCATGGCACCACCCCAGTCTTTCGGAATAATTGCAACCTGGTTTACCTCAATAGCATCGTAGTTGTCATAGAAGGGATACTCGTTTTCATTACCTTGGTAGCTCTTGTATAGAATCAAATGCTCATTACGCTTTGCTATCTCAAGGTTGGTGAACCACCCAGCATTGCCCAAACTGTAAAACTTGTTCCCATTTTCATCTTTCCTAAACCTATGCTCTTTGGCTGGATAACTGTCAGGCACTCGAAACTCCATATCACCGGTGTGGTACCCAAGCCAAACCCTATTCTCCATTAGTAAGGGAAACACCTCCTTGTAGGTTATGGCATTGCGGGGGCCGATCACAATGAACTTCTTATCGTAATCTACCAGTTGCCTTATGTACTCCCTAAAAAGGGAGAATGGCGGGTTGGTTACCACGATGTCAGCCTGCATTATCAGTTCAATGCACTCTTCACTGCGGAAGTCTCCATCGCCTTTCAGCTGGGTAACGCCTATGTCCTGCAGTTGCGGCACACGGTCCCCCTCGCGAAATCCGTCATACTCCAGCTTAACGGCATTTTCGACATCATGTTGTGAAAATAGATCTCGTTGCTGGTTCCTATAACAGGTGGTAATTAACTTTTTTAGCCCCAGATCGGAAAACTTCATGGAGAAGTACTTAAAAAAATTGCTGACCGTGGGATCATCACAATTACAGTAAACGACTTTATTTTGAAAATGCTCTCTGTAGTGGGTCAGTTCACTTTCAATATCGGCTAACTGTGTATAAAACTCATCCTTATGCGCTGCAGCGGCAACATGCAAACTCTGATTACCTGGTTTACCGCTCATCGGCACCACCAACCAATTGCTTGTTTATCAGATGCTTACCGATGAATCCTGCAACAATTGATGTCATTTGCTGAATGGTGTCGATCTCCCGGATGTTGTGTCGGCTAACAAACTCACCGACATAACTGCCAAGAAATTTCCTGCTCATTTTGTGATATTTACCTTTGTGGGTGCGCTTCAGCATCGACCAGAACGATTCAATTCCTTTGATATGGAAATCTTCGCCCCTGACGTACTCGCCCACCGAATGCTTGACGAACAGATTCTTTCGTCAAGTTTCCGATAGCTGACGAATTCTTCAGTCATAACTATCGAGCCATCTTCGATATTTCTTGGATGAACCCGTGTAGCGTAGCGCGCTTCTTGTTCTCGACAACCTGCACAGCGAATTTATTGTAGTTTCTGTCTTTAGCACCAATTACGACTGACTTTCCGACACCGTCTCGGCCAGTATTGAGTTTATTGTCCTGGTGCTTGTTCTTTTCGATGCCTCCCACACGGGTCTCTTCAACCTCAACAGTCTCACTGAAAAATCCAGTTTCACCGCTCATTGCCTGACGAATCTTATGGAGCATTGCCCATGCATGTCTTTGCGAAATATCCAAATCCCGATGCAGTTTCATTGATGAAACCCCTTTGTGATTAGTCGCAACCAGATAGATTGCAATAGCCCATTTATGAAGCGGGATGTGGGAGCGTTCCAAAATAGTTCTGTGTCGAAAGGAAAAGTGCTTTCGGCAGTCTCTGCATCGATGTGGAAGCGGTTTGGTGTTCTTTACTTCGTAGGTATTCGTCCCGCCGCATCTGTGGCAGACCGCCCGCCCGCCTTTCCAAATGATTGACTCGAACCAATGGCGCCCTGATTTTTCGTCCGGAAACATTTCAAACAGTTCGATCAGGGAAATGACTTCACGGTGTGATTTGTCTGGGGCTTTCTTGGATTGAGTCATACTGTTCACTTAATTTGGTGCAGCCAGAATCAGAGTTCAAATAATGCTTTTGTTCCGCGAGTCAATCTGTTCATAATATCAACCTATTCGAACTTGTGTCCCATGTACAACCGCTGGAGTAGTTTGCCCTCCGCGAGTCACAGTAATAATTCCACGCCGATCATTAATTTCGTCATCACTGAGAGTTGGTGCGGCTGATACTACATCTTTACCCGTAACGGCTTCATAGAAATTAACTCCTAGGTTGGTAACCGATATGACATCCGACATTCCGCCATAGGAAGAAACTCCTCCTGTTAGTGTTGCGGGCAGGCATCTGACAAGACAGGATTGGCGAATCAGGTTTTCAATTGAAACTTGAGTCCATGGATCTTTGAATCCAGCTGCCGACAACGCCTCAAGAATTTGTGAATCAGGCAAGGGGAGTGACATAAGGTCATGGCCGCTATTTTTGACTATGCCATTAGATACAAAATATTCCAGTGTTTTGCAGTCTATGGGGGCCAACTCCCCGAGGATATTTACATAAATCGAGTGAATATCACTCTCTTCACCAGTTGAACTGGAAATGAATAAGTTAGCCCAAGCTTTGCGAAGGTCGTTATCATCCTGCAAAGAGGCCTTCTCCAGCCAAGGCAGGCCAACGTGATCTGCCAGTGTTCGCATGTCGTCAACTGATATCCCCTTTTCTTTCGCGATCTTTTCTACGTCGGCAAGAATTTCTATCAAACGTTTTAGACGCCTTGCCTTAGTTTCATCAGAGGGCCATTTCAAAATATTCTTAACGTCCGATATTTGAAATTTATTTAGCAGGTGAGAAACTGCTGATATTGCTGGAATAAGATCTGACATTGGTAAATTAAGCAAAAGTGAATTATTCTCTACTCGCGGTCTTTAATATGCAAGTATTTGATTGGAAAGATTTAACTTGAAACGCTTGAACAATTTTTTTAAATTGTAGTTGCTGTTGCAACATATAAACGACAAGATAACAAGTAAGATTTGACATGATGATGTCCGATAATACACTTTAGCGGTTTAGTCAAGGTTATAATTCCTCCACATTTCCGTCGACCTATTGAATGACGGTCACTCCGAATAGCGATCAGCCAATTCCGTTCGTACAAGTTGTTTGCCCATATTTTGGGACCGAAGCAGTTTCAAAAATGCTTCCGGCATACTTTCTAT
>JAJDXD010000125.1 GCA_022823405.1 Gammaproteobacteria bacterium | reverse complement strand
TCGCGAACTTCTGTTCTGCAAGTTCGGTTGGCAGGATCGCATTTATGCGATTATTTGAAAGTGCGATGCTATGGTGATCAAACACCTGGTCGGTAGCGTCAACGGTTACCACCCAGCGCGCATGAATGACTTTGTCGACATTACCCATTACGAAAACGTGACATTGTTTAGAGGTGTTGACAGAAGTTCAAAGTAGTAAATATTACTGACTGAAAGTTCTAATTAAATGTTTTGGTTGATTAAATATCAAGCTTAGAAATAAATTTGATTCATTCAATGGGAACTTCACCTGCATTTGAGCAAGGTGTTTGTTTGAAACTCAAACGCTCTGAACCTATGAAGCGATCTTTAGTTCAGTTCTTTTTTGATCGTCGGCTCTTCGGTCATTAATGACGGTTACACGATGTACAACGCGCCGGTGTGGTGCGTAATCGTAAAGCGCGTTGTGCATGGTGCACCGATTGTCCCAAATCGCAATCATGTTTTCTGTCCAGCGCAGACGTACCTGATACTCTGGTTGTGTGATGTGACTGAAAAGATAGGTTAGCAGTCTTGCTGAGTCGGTCGCCTTCATTCCCTCGATATGGACAGTAAACGCGGGGTTGCAAAAAAGAAACTGCCTTCCGGTGACTGGGTGTCGTTTTACAAGAGGATGGATGGCACTACCCATCTTGAGGTAGCCTTGATTCAACTTATCCGCATTGCCATCCGGTTCACCGATGATGAAATTATTTCGAAAATCTCCCAAATCGTTAACCGCACGCAGATCAGCAATTTCAGATTTGATGCCTTTGGGTAAGGCGTCGTAAGCCGCACACAATGAAGCCCATAAAGTGTCTCCGCCGACTGGTGGAATGATACGACTGTAGAGAATACTTGCAAATGGGCCATTTCCCTTGTATGTGACATCGGTGTGCCAGACATTGGTGTCCTGCGGGTTATTACCATCGAAATCCATGACCATGACTCTTGGATGTTCTGGCACATGAGGGTAAATTGGATGGGGTTGTTCAGGTTCGCCCAGGCTTTCGGCAAGTTCCAGTTGGGTGGCTGGCGTGATGTGCAGGTCCCGAATGAAAATAACCTGATGTTCCATCAGCAACTGATAAATCAATTCTGCGGTATCTTCAGGAATGGGTGATGATAAATCGATGCCTGATAATTCGGCACCGATGGCAGGGGTTAACCTGGTTATTTCAGGTTGAATCATGAGAGCAACTGGACTTGAAACTGGTGATTGATAGGAGTGCGAGAATACTAGGATATCGAACGAAATTCATTATATACAAGCATGCTAATTTGACCAGATTGCTGCTCAATCCGAAGAGCTTTGTCTGTTAGACAGCTTGTAGTGGGAAATGCTCCATGAATATTGAACATAACTAAATGATATTGTTTTGTTTTACGATGTCAGCCAGTATCAATAATCACCCCTTTTCGGTAACAAAAATCGCCAAAAACCAACCCACTTTGTTGTAAAATACACAGTGTAAAAATATTCTTCCAAAGCGCCGGTGGATGATTAATCATTTCAGCGCTTTTTCTATATTACAACCACCCCAATTTTCAAACTTCTCTGTGTCTCTAATCGCTAAAAGAACGCTTGTAGCAGACTTGGAAAAGGAAATGCGTCAATCCTACCTGGATTACGCAATGAGTGTCATTCTCGGAAGGGCTTTGCCCGATGTTCGTGATGGCTTAAAACCTGTCCATCGGCGTATTCTGTACGCCATGCTGAAGCTCGGAAACTCATACGATAAGCCATACAAAAAGTCTGCCAGGGTGACCGGTGACGTGATCGGTAAATATCACCCGCACGGCGATTCTGCCATTTACGATGCGATCGTTCGAATGGCACAGGAATTTTCGATGCGCTATCCGCTGGTGGATGGACAAGGAAATTTTGGATCAGTAGACGGTGATAAGGCAGCGGCGATGCGCTACACCGAAGTTCGTCTGTCGAAAATCGCGCATGAACTGCTTGCGGATATAGATAAGGAAACAATTGACTTTGTTCCAAACTACGACGAGACCGAATTGCAGCCGGTGGTGCTGCCTACTCGACTCCCCAATTTGCTGTTGAATGGGTCAGAAGGCATTGCGGTAGGCATGTCGACCAAAGTTCCACCGCATAACCTGTCTGAAACTTTAAGCGCCTGCCTGGCGCTGATTGAGAACGAAAACCTGACGGTCAAGGAACTGCTTGAATATGTCCCAGGTCCAGATTTTCCAACCTACGGAATTATCAATGGTCAATCAGGCATATTGAGAGCCTATAGCACCGGGACTGGATCAATTCGTCTTCGCGGTAGAGCTTCAATTGAATCGATGCAAAGATCAAACCGTGAGGCGATTGTAGTCACCGAACTGCCATACCAGGTCAACAAGGCGGACTGGATCGAGAAAATTGCGCACTTGGTGAAAGACGGTGCCATTGACGGCATTTCAACCGTCCGCGATGAAACTGATAAATCGGGCATGCGTGTTGTCATTGAACTGAAAGGCAACGCCAACGCAGAACTGATTGAAAACACTCTCTATAGTAAAACAAACCTCGAGATCAGCTACGGCATCAATTTTGTTGTCATCGAAAACAACAAACCTCGCCTGTTTACACTCAAGGAAATTCTGCTCTCCTTCCTGCAGCATCGCCGGGAAGTGGTAACCCGTAAACTTGAGTTTGAACTCAGAAAGGCACTGGCTAGAGCCGAGATTCTTGAAGGCCTCGCAGTAGCGCTTTCTAATATTGATCGAATCATTGCGTTGATTCGTTCCGCGCGCGACCGAAAGACTGCCAAGGCAGGGTTGCTGGAGACTGGTTGGGATTCCGAAACCGTGTTGCAGCTGCTGAAAGAAAGTGACGCTGACAGCGTGACACAGCAGAACTTCTCAAACGAAGTAAACACGTCCGACAATGGCTATTGGCTGTCTGAAAAACAGGCCGACGAAATCTTGAAGATGCCGTTACAGAATCTGGCGGGACTGGAGCAGGAAAAGGTATTCAGTGAATTCAGAGAGATTTTGGGAGAGATATCCCGCACAAAAACCATCTTGGCATCTCCTGAGCTTTTGATGAAAGAGATTTCGGATGAGTTGAAAGAACTTCGCGAACAGTACGGTAAAAGAGACGAACGACGTACTCAGATTCTTGAGAGTGAGTTGAATATCACTGATGAAGATCTGATCGAGCGAGAGGATGTTGTCGTTACCATTTCCCGTGAGGGGTACGCAAAACAGCAGGTCGTCAATGAATATCGCGCACAAAATCGGGGCGGCAAAGGAAAAACCGCAACGACTCACAAGACTGACGACTTTGTCAGCCAAATGTTTTCAGCAAATACTCACGATACGCTTCTATGCTTCACCAATTTGGGCAAGGTCTACTGGACAAAAGTCTATTGCCTTGAGCGGGCAGGGCGAACAGCCCGCGGTAAACCGCTCGTCAATGCGATACCTTCACTGAGCAGCGACGAAAAGGTCACGGCAGTTTTGCCAATGCAGAAAGAAGCAGGTAAATATCTGTTTATGGCAACTCGCAAAGGGTTAGTCAAAAAATGCGACGTAGAAAATTTCTCCCGTCCACGTTCGAATGGGCTTAAGGCGATTGGACTTCGCGATGGGGATGAACTGGTTAATGTCGGATTTACCAGTGGTCAGAGCGATATCATTTTGATCAGTAATTTCGGTCGGTTGGTTCGGTTTGATGAAACCAAGGTGCGTGCATCAGGTCGAACATCCATGGGTGTCCGCGGGATTCGGCTTGGTAAAGACCAAAGTGTCATTTCGATGATACGATTAGAGCCGGAAAATTATGAAAGTACTGCACTCTTGGTAAGCGCTGATGGTTTCGGAAAACGAACCGATGTGTCGCAGTTTCCGAGAAAGGGAAGAGGCGTGAAAGGTGTTATGGTACTACCAGCTAACAAGCGGGGACAGACAGAAATGATCAGTGCGCTGTTGGTTGAAGACGGTGATGAGGTTATGCTGATTACCGATGTCGGTACGTTGATTAGAACGGAAGTGAGCGGAATTTCAAAATTCTCTAGAATCGCCGCCGGCGTCACACTGATTAAAATGCAAGAAGATCAAACGCTAGTAGGTGTCGCTGCAGTCAGGGATGGCGATGCGTCCTCCTCAGATGATGAGGAGGCCAATGATGCAGCTGAAGCGGCCGATTCCGATGAACCCAGATAAGATGAGCCTTCAGGACCTAAGAGATCGAATCGATGCGATCGACATTCAATTGCAGGAGTTAATTGAACAGCGCGCTGAAATAGGCAAGGAAGTTGCAGACTTCAAACGCAGACAGCCTGAGCCGAAGTTTGTTTATTTGGACCGGGAAGCTCAGATACTGGAAAAGGTTCGTCAGCGCAACCGGGGTCCTATTCCCGACAGAGCCATTGAAAGAGTTTTTCGGGAAGTCATTTCTATTGCCCGTTCGCTTGAGGTTGAACTTACCATTTCAATACTTGGCCCTGAAGGAACCTTTACACATGCTGCCGCAGTTCAGCAATTTGGCGGTGAATTTGAAGCCGACTTTCGACCCACAATTGCTGAAGTTTTTTCGGCCGTCGAAAAGGACAGGGCCCAATACGGTGTCGTACCCGTCGAGAATTCCAATCAGGGTGTGGTAGACAGCACATTGGATTGCCTTCTGGATTCGGACATTCGATTGTGTGGTGAGATCGAACTGATTGTTCATCACGCTTTAGTCAGTAGCGCGAGCGATATGTCGCAAATTCAATCCGTACTGGCTCACGAGCAGGCGCTGGCGCAATGTCGTAAGTGGTTGAACCGAAATCTGTCACATGTACATCTAGAGAATGCGTATAGCAACGCCGATGCAATCGTCAAAGTAAAGGATGATCCTACCAAGGCCGCAATAGCGAGTGAAGACGCTGCAAGACTTTATGGCATCAATGTACTTCGGTCAAACATCGAAGATTTTGTTGCGAATGCTACCCGATTTCTTATTATTGGTAAGGATGTCGTTGGTCCCAGTGGGCAGGATAAGACCAGTATTATGATGTCAAAACAAAGTGTTCCCGGTTCTTTGCTGAAACTACTTGAACCGTTTGCGCGTCATGGCATCAACATGACCAAAATCGAATCGCATCCCAGCCAGAAAGGCAACTGGGAGTACGTATTCTTTGTCGATTTCGATGGGCATTGTGATGACGAGAATGTGATTGCCCTCTTTGACGAACTCAAGAAAGAAGCTCCGCTGTTCAAGTTGCTTGGATCCTATCCAAAGAACGCCGTTTGATGCCAGACAAATTTGACGCCTACCAGATTGCTGCTCCCGGCATCAGGCATTTAGCCCCCTACGACCCCGGATTACCAATTGAGGAAATTGAGCGGCGATTCAACATCCGCGATGCAATAAAGGTTGCTTCGAACGAAAATCCACTCGGTCCACCAGAAGGTGTCATTCGACTGATTCAATCTCGCTCTTCTGATATCCATCGCTATCCCGACGGTTCAGGATATGAGCTCAAGGCTGCTATCGCAGCGCGTCACGGCGTTGAGATGAATCAAATTTGCCTGGGTAACGGCTCTAACGACGTGTTGGATATGTTGGCTCGGGTCTTTGTGAGACCAGGTCAGAAGGGCGTCATTTCAAAACATGCGTTTATTGTCTACTATCTTTCATTGGTTTACGTCCACGCCAAGATTGAAGTGGTTGACGCTCCGGGTTACCGACATGACCTGGCTGCCATGTCGGATGCGGTTGACGAAGATACTCGAATCGTGTATATCGCTAATCCCAACAATCCGACTGGCACCTGGTCAACTGATATAGAATTGCGGACGCTGCTGAATCGAGTGCCTCATTCATGCATCGTTGTTGTCGATGAAGCTTATGCTGAGTATGTTACGTGCCCTGAGTATCCAGATTGCACAACATGGCTTGACGATTACCCTAATCTCGTCGTAACACGGACATTTTCAAAAATATTTGGTTTAGCGGGTTTGCGCGTCGGGTATTCCCTGTCGAGTCCCGAAATCTGTGATTTGATGAACCGTGCTCGGCAGCCTTTTAACTGTAGCAGTCTGGCGCTGGCGGCAGCTGCCGAGGCTTTACGTGATGATGAACATTGTGAGCGGTCACGTCAGTTAAATGACGAGCAGATGATTGTGCTGTGCAAGGGATTTGAAGCACTGGGGCTCGACACAATCGAATCGGTTGGTAATTTTGTTGCTGTAGACATGGGTACAATGGCGATGCCAATTCATGAAAAGCTGTTGCGATCGGGTGTTATTGCACGTCCGATCGGTGGATACGGAATGCCGAATCACCTTCGGGTTTCAATCGGAACTGAGTCAGAAAATCAAAAGGTGCTGACTGAGTTTCAAAGGCTAAAAGAACAGGGAGTTTTTTAACAGTGTCGGGAGTCTACATTGATCGCCTATTGGTTATTGGAGTTGGACTGATAGGTGGGTCGTTTGCCATGGCCTTGCGTAATGCTGGTGTAGTGGGTGAAATTGTTGGTGCAGGAAGATCCCGGGAGAACCTGGAACGGGGTGTGGAATTGGGTGTCATTGACCGCTATGCACTTGATTTCTCTAATGAGGTTGGAAAAAGTGATGTGATTTTCGTATCCACTCCCGTGCTCACGACAGATTCAATTTTCCAGAAGATTTCACTTGCAGACTATCACAATTCTGTCATCACCGATGCTGGAAGCGTAAAAGGCAGCATTATCCAGTCCGCAGAGCGGCATTTCGATTGGGGTTATCAGGGTTTTGTAGCGGCACATCCGATAGCTGGCCGAGAACATTCGGGGGTGAATGCTGCCACTGGTGATTTGTACGAAGGCAAACGTACCATTATCACGCCCAGTCGGCAAAGCGGTGAAGAGGCTACCGATCTGATTCGAAGTTTGTGGCTTGCAACCGGTTCGGTAGTAACTGAAATGAATGCTGACACACATGATCAGTTGGTATCTGCAAGCAGTCACCTGCCACATCTGGTTGCCTTCGGATTGGTAAACTACATCGCTAATCACTCAAGAGGTGCAGAATGCTTCGATCTAGCCGCCGCTGGATTCTATGACTTTACTCGAATCGCTTCCAGTGACCCCATCATGTGGCGAGATATCAGTCTTTTAAACTCGGAATCAATTGTCCGAGAGTTAATGGGATACATCGATAGACTTGAAATTCTTACATCCCAGATTGCACAGGGAGACGCTGCTGCAATCGAGGATTTCATGAAAGTCGCCAAAACATCGCGGGATCACAATCTGAGAAAGCGGTCGCAGCATCCGTAATTCATACCAATTAATTTAATTTGACCCGTTTCAGAATCCGCCAAAGCGGTCCGTTATCCGGACGGTTGACACTGCCGGGTGACAAGTCCATATCGCATCGGTCTGTAATCATTGGCTCGATAGCCAATGGCACTACACGTATCCGGGGAATATTGCAGGGTGAAGATGTCAAACGAACCATTCAGGCATTTCGAGATTGTGGAGTTTGCATTGAATCTGAGGGTGAATGGCTAGTCGTCGAAGGAGTCGGATTGGATGGGCTCAAAGCACCGACATCTGAAATTTACCTTGGCAATTCCGGTACCAGCATGCGTTTGCTGACTGGGCTTTTCTGTGCGCAGAAATTCGAATCTGTGTTCACAGGAGATGAGTCCCTTTCTAAACGTCCCATGGAACGGGTGGTTAAGCCGCTCAGAGCGATGGGTGCGAACATAACGCTTGCTGAAGGTGGAACACCCCCTGTTCGAATTCACCCGATTGATGAAATAAAGGCGATTGAGTGGACTCTAACTGTCGCCAGTGCCCAAGTACGGTCTGCAATTTTGCTTGCCGGTTTGTATGCCAAGGGCCAGACACGCGTTATAGAAACAAAGCTCATTCGCAATCATACTTCAATCATGCTCGCCCAGTTTGGCTGTAAAGTTGATCGGTCGAGCCTAGAAGTTGCGATTGAAGGCAGACCCAACCTTCAGGGACGGCAGGTGGAAATTCCCGCGGACTTTTCTTCGGCTGCCTTTTTCATTGTTGCAGGGCTGCTGGTTCCAGGGTCAGAGTTGGTTTTGCAAAAAATTGGAGTCAACGAGACCCGTACTGGACTTTTATCCGCACTTGAATTGATGGGGGCTTCGATCGAACTCGAAAAATTTGAACTTGTAGGCGAAGAGCCGGTTGCAGACATCCGAGTACGATCAGATGCACAATTAAATGGAATTGAATTACCTGCCGAACTGGTGCCATTGATGATTGACGAGATTCCTATTCTCGCAATCGCCGCAGCTCGGTCGAAAGGACGTACTGTCATATCTGGCTGCGAAGAGCTGCGTGTCAAGGAAAGTGATCGAATACGAACCGTGGTGAATGGTCTCAATGCATTGGGTGTCAACGTAGAGGAACGTCCTGATGGCATGATCATTGAAGGTGGTGGATTTCTTGGTGGACAGGTCGATAGTGTCGGTGATCATCGAATTGCGATGGCATTTTCAATTGCTGGGTCAGTTGCCGAAGGTGATGTTGAAATACTGAATTGCGATTGCGTTAATACATCTTTTCCTGAATTTACTGATGTAGCTATTCAGTGTGGAATGGAATTGGTTGTCGAGGGAGAGCGGGTTGATGAGTGAGAGGGTGGTCACGATTGACGGCCCTGCCGGCTCCGGCAAAGGCACTGTTGGGCAGCAGCTGGCGATCCGTTTAGGTTGGCACTTTTTGGATAGCGGAGCGCTTTACCGGGCATGTGCGTATGTAGCAGTACAGAACGGCATCACTGCAGAAATAATTGACGCACTGCTTGATCATCTTGAACAGGTGAAGTTCGAAACAATACCCGTTTCACAGGGAGGGGAGGCGCGCGTGCTCTTAAACGGTGAGGACATCAGCGCAGCGGTTCGAACAGCTGAGTGTGGGCAGATGGCTTCAAAGCTGGCGGTTAACCAGAATCTGCGTCGCGCATTGCTAAATCTACAGAGAAAATATTGCCGACCACCTGGTCTTGTAGCCGATGGGCGGGATATGGGCAGTGTTGTTTTTCCGACAGCAATGTTGAAAGTTTACCTGACCGCCAGTTTGAAAATTCGTTCACAAAGAAAATTCAAACAATTGAAAGAAAAAGAAATATCTTTGAAATATGATAAGATATACAAGGAAATTGAGAACCGTGACCTGCGGGATTCGACTCGCAGCCACGCCCCTTTGACAACTCCAGAAGGTGCGCTCGTTGTTGATACATCGTCCCTTAGCGTGGACGATGTTGTGCAATTGGTACTTGATGAAGTTTATGTAAAGATGAATACTCTTGAATCGGAGGCTCAATAATTATGGTATTTACACATTAACTGGAACTTGGGAACAAGTATTAACAAATATGACTGAAACATTCACGGAACTGTTTGAGGAAAGCATCAAAAACACGGAAATGCGTGTTGGCGAGGTCGTTCTTGGCAGAGTCATGCACGTTGATAGCGAAATCGTCATCGTGAGTGCCGGCCTGAAATCTGAAGCTGAAATTCCTATTTGGCAATTCAAGGACATGAGAGGAAACTTCGACGTCAATGTTGGTGACGAAGTTGAAGTTGAGATTGAGACTGTCGAAGATGGATATGGCAGAACCAGGCTGTCCAGAGAAAAAGCATGCCGGGCTCGGGCCTGGGAAAAAATTGAAACAGCATTTGAAGAGCAGACTACTATCGAAGGTGTGATTACCAGCCGAGTTAAAGGCGGGTTTTCCGTATCAATCGAAAATGTTCGAGCGTTTTTACCCGGTTCGCTGTACGGAGCTCGAGTAACGCAGTCTGATGAGAATTTTGAATTTGAAAAAGATCCACTGGAATTTAAGATCATCAAACTTGATCGCGCAAGAAATAACGTCGTCATTTCTCGCAAAGCAGTTCTGGAAAAAGAACTGTCTGCAGAACGCGAACAGTTAATCGCCAGCCTTGAAGTTGGCCAGGTCATTGAAGGAGTGGTTAAGAATCTTACTGATTATGGTGCGTTCATCAACTTGGGTGGAATTGATGGCCTGCTTCACATCACCGATTTGGCATGGCGACGAATCAAACACCCATCGGAAATTTTGCAGATTGGTGAAAAAGTTACAGTCAAAGTTCTGAAGTGCGACAAGGAGCGCTCCAGAATTTCATTAGGCCTGAAACAGTTGACTGAAGATCCCTGGCAGAACGTCGAACGTCGACACAAACGGGGCAATCGACTGTTCGGCAAGGTTGCAAGCATTACCGAATACGGTGCTTTTGTCGAAATCGAAGAGGGTATTAAGGGACTGGTTCACGTTTCGGAGATGGATTGGGTTTCCAGAAACATTCACCCTTCGCAGATCTGCAACGTTGGAGACGAAATTGAAGTGATGATTCTGTCTGTCGATCTCGAACGACATCGAATTTCACTAGGCATTAAACAGTGTAAACCTAACCCCTGGATTGAATTTGCACTTAACCACAAGAAAGGCGAGCGGATAAAGGGACAGATTAAGTCGCTCACTGACTTTGGAATCTTTGTGTCGTTGGAGAACGGCATTGATGGATTGGTGCACCTGAATGACATTACCTGGCAAGGCAATGGTGAGGAAGAGATCAAAAACTACACCAAGGGTGATGATATTGAAGTGGAAATTCTGACGATTGATGCTGAAAGGGAACGAATATCTTTGGGAATCAAACAGATATACGGAGATCCGTTTTTTGCGTTCATCTCCAGTTCAGGAAAGGGATCAATCGTTGAAGGAACCGTTGAAGAGATGGATGACAAAGGGGTGCACGTGAAGCTTGCTGATGGTGTTATAGGTGTGATTCGCAATACTGAAGTCGCCAAGAATAAGCCGAAAGAAGCCAAATCTGCACTATCGATTGGTGACGAACTAAAGTCCAAGATTATCAGCATTGATAGGAAAAATAGAAAAATATCACTGTCTATTAAGGCATTGGAAGTGGATGAAGAAGGGCAGGCAATTGAAGAGTTCGGTAGCGATAACTCGACTCCTGCATTAACGCTTGGGCAAAAACTCAAGGAGAAAATCTTTTCTTCGACACAATAATCATTCAAAGCAA
>JAJDXD010000108.1 GCA_022823405.1 Gammaproteobacteria bacterium | reverse complement strand
CAAAACACAACTTTCCGGCAACCTGAGCTTCACTCCCTCCGAGTTGTTTGACACCGCTGCACGAGCGTTCAATCGTCCATAATTGATCAGGATTCGTTACTCCTATCGTGGAGTATCACGGCATAACGAAATGCTTACGTTCAAGATGTAGGAATGCTCTATCTATGTATTGTTATTTTATCTTTTATATCAATATGTTAATAATCTATAACTATATCACTTATTGATATGTACAGACAACATAATTTATTGGTGATGCAATAAAAAAGTGGGTGATTGAAACAGCAGTATTCACAACACCTCACCTTTGGTTTACTTGAAAGTATCGCTATTCGTAACCAATAACCTTGCTGAGTCTTGAACAAATCAGGAAACTAGAACTGAATAGCTGGGCCTGAAATTTTGTCAAATTTAGCGAATCCGAAGAAACTGTATAAAGAACTGATGAAAACTGTCAACAAACTTTGATTGATTCGGTGATTTGGCAATGAATGGTAAGAACTCAACTGACGACGGTCAGTAGAAGAATTCTCGTTGCATAGTTGCAAGAGGTACCGAATTTCGCACACCCAATAGATGCGACTGGCGAACGCTTTTAGTCGCTACCGAGAGTTGGCGGGCATTTTTGATTTGTAAACGGTGGTATCGATCGGAGGTAGCGTGAACGGTTAATCGACTTCTCTCACAGAAACATACGTATTCTGCCCCGCCCAATCTAACAACAAAGCGAGTGCGATTCGTCAAGTACCGAACAACCCAGACATTTCGGTACGCTTTGGTAAATCAGCCCCGCGTCTTCGACAGGTGATTCGTGCGGCTTGAACTGCAAAGTTCATAAGATTCTCCAACCGTTTCTTATCAAGCGAATTCACCGCTTCCTTTGGGTTGCCAGCCCCTTCTTCGGATAACTTTACAAGCAATGCTGCCTGAAAACTGTCACCAGCACCTACCGTGTCGACGACCGACGTAACAGGTGGTGTTACTCTTACGATGTGATCTTTGTGGGTCCAAGCCGAGACTGCTCTGCCACCATCTGTTATTACAACGAGCTTAACGCCGGCATCAAGAAACATCTTCACCAGCTTTCCATTATCGACATTTGGATAGAGTGTGCGTAAGTCTTCCATGCTGAATTTCATCAGGTCAGCGCAGGAAGCGTATTCTTTCATTCGAAGTCTCCATATTTCAAGATCCGGTTCCACCATTGTTCGAACATTCGGGTCAACCGATATGAATCGGTTCGCAACGGTCGTCGCAAGACTTGCAAATGCGTCGGCTATCGGACGCACCGCAATCGAATATGAACCGAAATGCAAACCACTGATTTCAGGACCGATCGCTGGAATTAGTTCAGACGTCACATTGCAATCTGCAGACCCCAATCCGTAAAATTCATATTCCGGTTGCCCTAAATTGTCTACACCGACAATACTAAGCGTTGTGCGTTGGCCAGAACGAACCAGATATTCAGTCGACACGGATTCCTGCTTCAATGTACGTACAAGATGTTCGCCAAGTGCCCCTCGCGAAATCCCGGTTAGCAGAGCTGCTCTACCGCCTAAGCGAGCGATACCAATGGCAACGTTGAATGGGGAGCCTCCCGGATGCGCCTCCAAGCGTAAACTCCCAGAATTATTGTTCTCGCTGTCGATGAAGACATCAAACAACGCTTCGCCGCACACTAAGTACATTATTCAACCAGCCACAATTTTGTGAATTGCATTATTGTTACCGTCTCGTAGGGTAATCTGGTATCTACCTGTAATAGAAATTGATTCCAACATTCGAACACTCTTGTGCTTTTGCTGTTTTGGTGTGCAAAAAACCTGATTTTTCTACACCATTTCTCCTTATAGCCTTCATCTGTGCTTGCACAGATCCTACGACCGGAAGCAAGTCGATGCTTCGGCCAGTTGAATATTTCAGTACCCTTTCTTCCATTTCCAAGAGAACGAGTTGAACATAGTGCTCGGTGATCCGCCTCCCATTTATATCGCTTCCGATACCCGTGTCGAATCCAGTCCTCAGTGCACGAATGCCCAAACCGTAGTCACACCTGAATTGAGCTGTCTACTAATTTACTTCCTTACAATTTATAAATTAGATTGATTTACTATTTGCCCGAATTTAATCAGTTTTGTTTAAAATCTTGATTAATTCGGATTCAAATTGAGGAGTGTAGCGAACTGATGCGAGGCGGAGATTCCATAGGTCTGCGAGCTTACAATGAACGGCTGATGATCGCAGCCATTCGCCAGGAAGGTGCATTGTCGAAGGCGGAAATTGCTCGAACCACCGGGCTCAGCGGCCAGGCTGCTACGGTAATCGTTAACGCTCTCATCGACGAAGGACTACTTGTTGAGCTTGAACGTGTGCGTGGACAGGTAGGTAAACCGTACACCCCAATAGCTCTCAATTCTCAAGGTGCGTTTTCTATCGGCGTAAAAATAGGGCGTCGCAGTCTTGAAGCGATACTGGTCGATTTTAATGGCAATGTCATCGCATCGCGAACCAAACGCTACGACGCACCGCTGCCTGAGCCAACCATGACTGCTGCTATAGAGGTTTCAAAGGATCTGATAGAGTGCGTAGATTCCCAACTTCAACAGCGAATTACGGGGCTCGGTGTCGCGATTCCGTGGGACCTGCACGAGTGGTCAGATGTGCTGGGCCTGGATCCAGCTGCACTTAAAGGCTGGCGCAAAATCAACGTTACGCAGCAGCTTGAGAGATCAACCGGACTGGCAGTATCGCTATTCAATGACGCCACTGCAGCCTGTGCTGCGGAGATGATTGCAGGCGACCGGATTCGAAAACGTAGTGCATTGTATTTTTTCCTTGGCACTTTCGTCGGAGGCGGTGTGGTGATTGATGGCCGGTTGCATCGAGGCGAACAAATTAACGCGGGTGCCATCGGCTCCTTGCCAATGGGCGGGAAAAATTCTGACGGCCAGCCCAATCAGTTGATTCACCTAACATCTGTCATTGAACTTGAACGTTCACTGGCTTCCGCTGGATTTGACATTTCGGACATGTTTAACTTCTCGCCTGTCAATGACGCTGAATTCGTGTTCAACAATTGGATGCGTCGCACTGTACCCGCTCTGTCGCACGCAATCATTTCAGCAACCAGCGTAATCGATTTCCAGGAAGTCGTGATAGACGGACTGCTGTGCCCAACATGGAGACAGCGAATTGTCAATGCTGTTTCAAAAGCTTGTGCGAAGTTCAATCATGCTGGTCTTTCACCATTTGAGATCGCAATCGGATCGATTGGTCCATCTGCCCGAGTGATGGGTGCTGCACTAATGCCGCTGATTCAGAGATTCTCTCCGGATTCTGATTTGTTGGTTAAAACCGGGAAGAATCTGCGCTCAGCTGAGACGATTCCAGCGGTCCATCCGAGTAACTAAATGCTACCGCAATGAAAGTAGCACTCTGACGGGTAAATCGATTTCACTAATAACCTGTCGCACGGTAGCAAACAGACTTTCGCATCTGTACAACAGCTACTTGCTTACTGTCCTTTAGAGCGTTCCAACCAGAAACTGATCGTTATCTGAATTTCGGTAAGGACTGAACCGGTAACCTATAAAAATTGAACATTTATGCTTGACTCAGCAAAAAATTTGCTGTATATATAAATCACATTGATAAATTAATTATTTTCCTAGGAGAAATTTCATCATGCGCAAGAAGTCAGCACTATTTGCAGCCGGTTTGCTCGTGTTCGCAGTTGTTGGAGGAACATTCAATCAATCGCACGCCGCTACCGTAGTTACCATTGCGACTGTCAACAACGGCGACATGATCCGAATGCAGGGTCTAACTGACGATTTCACAGCCAAAAATCCAGACATTACCCTCGAGTGGGTTACTTTGGAGGAGAATGTGCTACGTCAGCGCGTCACCCAGGACATCGCGGCAAAGGGAGGCCAATTTGATGTTCTTACGATTGGTACCTATGAGGTGCCAATCTGGGGTAATAACGGTTGGCTGGTATCTTTGAACGATCTTCCACCAGATTGGGATGTTGACGACCTTCTGCCGGCTATCCGTAACGGCCTCACTGTCGATGGCCAGCTCTATGCAGCTCCGTTTTACGGCGAGAGTTCCATGGTTATGTTTCGTAAAGACTTAATGGCGAAAGCTGGTCTCGAGATGCCCGATGCGCCAACCTGGGATTTCATTAAGGAAGCTGCGGCGGCGATGACCGATAAAGACAACGAAGTCTACGGCGTGTGCCTCCGCGGTAAAGCCGGTTGGGGTGAAAATATGGCATTTCTAACTGCTACTGCGAACTCATTCGGTGCTCGCTGGTTTGATGAGGACTGGAAGCCTCAATTCGATAGCCGTGAGTGGGCCGACACGCTCAACTTTTACGTTGACCTGATGAACAGCTACGGCCCTCCAGGAGCATCAACCAATGGATTCAACGAAAACCTGTCGCTTTTCCAGCAAGGCAAGTGCGGAATGTGGATTGACGCAACCGTGGCCGCCTCATTTGTAACCAACCAGAATGACTCAACCGTAACTGATAGCGTCGGTTTTGCATTGGCACCGGATAACGGTCTGGGTAAACGGGGAAACTGGCTATGGGCATGGTCTTTGGCAATCCCAGCAGGTTCGGATGCAACAGACGCGGCAAAGAAATTCATCTCTTGGGCAACCAGCAGAGAATACACTGAGCTGGTTGCTTCCAAAGAAGGCTGGGCCAATGTTCCACCAGGTACCCGCAAATCGCTTTACGCGAATCCAGCTTATCAGGAAGCTGCTTCCTTTGCTGAAATGACATTGAATTCAATCAACGCTGCCGATCCGACACAGCCGACAGTTGATCCTGTTCCTTATACCGGCGTACAGTTCGTCGCGATCCCCGAATTCGCCGGCATCGCCACACAGGTTGGGCAAGAATTTTCCGCAGCACTCGCTGGTCAGCAATCTGTTGCCGAAGCGCTCGAAAAGGCACAAGCTCTGACGACGGACGAAATGGAAGCTGCTGGCTACTAGGAGTCGGATTGTTCAAAGACCGAATGATTAAGATGAATTCGAATGATCAGTATTAGACAGCCGAATAATCTCTCTCGTCTGAAATTTAATCGGTTTTCGGGGTCATTGCCATTCTACCGATGTGCAAATTCGAAGTTATTTGTTCACGCTTGACTGAAGGAGGACACGCTCCTCCTTCAGCCACAGTCCTAGTGATTGCCGGCTAGTGTAACCCCAGTCTCAAGAGGCAACCGTCGTGGCTACGCTGGATTCAAGAACCATCTCCCGAATGATGATGGCTCCTGCAGTGTTTCTATTGCTTGTGTGGATGCTTGTGCCACTGACGATGACCTTCTACTTCTCGTTCAAAAAATTTCTTCCACTACGCGGCGGCGATCTGGGGTGGGTTGGATTCGAGAACTACATACGCTTCGTCACTTCAAGTTCATTTTGGCCAAGCGTTCAGGCGACGCTTGCGATCGTCGGTGGTGTGCTGCTAATTACAGTATTTTTCGCCATACTGCTGGCACTACTGCTCGACCAACCGATGTGGGGACAGGGTATCGTTCGAATTCTGGTCATTGCGCCGTTTTTTGTGATGCCAACCGTATCCGCCCTAGTGTGGAAGAATATGTTCATGGACCCCGTCAATGGGCTTTTCGCACACTTGTGGAAGTTCTTCGGTCTTGCGCCTTTTGAATGGCTAAGCCAGGCATCGCTTTTATCTGTCACCATGATTGTTTCTTGGCAGTGGCTGCCTTTTGCGACATTGATCCTGCTCACAGCCATTCAGTCACTTGATCGCGAACAACTTGAGGCGGCTGAAATCGATGGTGCTTCGACGCTGGCAAGATTCTACCACATCATTTTGCCGCACCTCGGACAGGCTATTACCATTGTCATACTGATTCAAACCATCTTTCTGTTATCAATATTCGCCGAAATTTTCGTAACTACGCAAGGCTCGTTTGGAACGAAAACGTTAACCTACCTCATATTCCAGCGCGTTCTGGAAAGCCAGAATGTGGGATTAGGATCCGCTGGCGGTGTTTACGCGATCATCCTTGCTAATATCGTGGCGATCTTTCTGATGCGCATCGTCGGCAAGAATTTGGACAAATAGGAATAGCAAGCTATGGTCCGTACCGCCACAATACAACGTAAGATTATCATCACCGCCATCGCATGGACGATAGGTCTTTTAATCTTCTTTCCGGTTCTTTGGACCATCCTGACGAGTTTCAAATCGGAAGCTCAGGCAATCGCAGATCCACCGGTATTTTTGTTTTTCGATTGGACACTGGAAAATTATTCGATCGTTCAAGAACGTTCAGATTACCTGCGATACTTATGGAACTCGGTGATTATCGCTGGTGTGTCCACATTGCTTGGCATACTTGTGGCGGTTCCTGCTGCGTGGTCCATGGCCTTCACTCCGTCCAAGCGCACGAAAGACATTCTCCTTTGGATGCTTTCGACCAAAATGCTACCGGCTGTGGGCGTTCTCTATCCAATTTATCTAATTTTTATTCAACTCAACCTTCTGGACACGCTTATCGGCTTAATCGTAGTCTTGATGATGATCAACCTGCCAATCATTGTGTGGATGCTCTACACCTATTTCAGGGAAATACCAAAGGAGATTCTGGAAGCTGCGCGAATGGACGGTGCATCGCTGCAGAAGGAAATTCTGCATGTGTTAACTCCTATGGCTGTGCCGGGCATTGCATCTACCATTTTGCTTAATTTCATTCTTGCCTGGAATGAAGCATTCTGGACTTTGAACCTGACTGCTGCAAAAGCTGGACCGTTAACCGCATTTATTGCAAGCTATTCAAGCCCCGAGGGACTGTTCTATGCAAAACTCAGTGCAGCATCGACGATGGCCATCGCTCCCATCCTCATATTGGGCTGGTTCAGCCAGAAACAGCTAGTCCGCGGTCTGACATTCGGTGCAGTCAAGTGAGTTTTCGTAGAACAGTTCGACTTGACAGGATGGTATATTCAAGTATTGAATCACACTTTTCAATTTCTTCGAGTCTGGCCGCTACACTGTTTTTCAATAAAGCGAATAAATTTTGCTATTCCGATTTAACTGGACGGGAATCATGATGAACAAGGAGATTTAGGTGTGGGACACATCGTACTCGAAAAAGTAAAGAAAAAATTTGGCGACGTTACAGTCATTCCACCTCTGGACCTTGAAGTCGAGGATGGCGAATTCGTCGTATTCGTTGGACCATCAGGTTGTGGAAAGTCGACACTGTTAAGACTAATTGCGGGACTTGAAGACGTATCGAGCGGGGTTATCCGCATCAACGGACAAGATGCCACATCAGTACCACCTGCGAAACGTGGACTTGCCATGGTGTTTCAATCCTACGCGTTGTATCCGCATATGACTGTGCGCAAAAACATCAGTTTTCCACTTCGAATGGCAAAAATGGACAAGGCTGAACAGGAGCGACGGGTTGAGCAGGCGGCCGCAGTATTGAATTTGACTGATTATCTCGACCGCCGACCAGGACAGCTCTCAGGCGGCCAGCGGCAACGGGTTGCCATCGGCCGCGCAATCGTACGCGAACCTGCGGCCTTCTTATTCGACGAACCCCTATCGAATCTTGACGCGGCCCTGCGGGTCGGTATGCGGCTAGAGATTAGCGGTCTTCACAAACGGCTTGAGACAACCATGATCTATGTTACACACGATCAAGTAGAAGCAATGACCATGGCGGATAAAATCGTTGTCCTGCATGACGGTAAAATCGAGCAAGTCGGTTCGCCGCTGGAGCTCTACCGCGCACCATGCAACCTGTTCGTTGCCGGATTTATTGGCTCGCCAAAGATGAATTTTATCGATGGCGAGAAAGCAGAGGAATTCAACGCTCACACAATCGGAATTCGTTCAGAGCATCTTGTTCCTTCACCGACGGAGGGTCTCTGGAAAGGTCAAGTGGGACTATCGGAGCATTTGGGTTCGGACACCTTTCTTCATGTACATATGGAAAAGCACGCTGAACCGATTACTGTTCGATCTGGAGGAGAGGTGGATATTCACCACGGTGATACGATTTACCTGACTCCAGATAAAGGTCATATCTATCGGTTCGACGATCACGGGTTGCGAGTCGATTGAAGCGTCTTGCAGGCAAGTGCGTTATGATTAACGGTGCCGCAAGAAGAATTGGACTGGCCATTGTCGAACCCTGGGTTTGGCAATGAATGTGCGTTACCATCGCCAATTTCGGTGTTGTACGAACGAAAATATCCTCAGTGGCAGTGGTGTAATCGGCCGTCGCGATTGAAATTCATCTTACATATTAGCAAAGCATTGATTCAGCGATTGCCGAAATGGTTGATACACTTGGGCAGTTAGACATTTTGATCAATAATGCCGCTATCTGTTTCACAGCACCGAACGCCGTAGTCATCAGCCTGACGCAATCTGCTGGTTTGAGTCTAATAGCGCATGGCATCAATGTGAATGCCAATGGATGAGCTGAAGATTGTCGAACATACGACGTCACAACTGTGATGCATCTGTCGGAATCCGTGCTGAACGACCTGCCGACGCTGATAAAGCGCCCAGCGTATGACAGGTCCTCCCTTAAGCCGGGAATTGTCCATATCGGACTCGGAAATTTCCAGCGTGCACATCAAGCCTGGTACTTGCAACAACTGTTCAACCTTGGCCTGGACCATGACTGGGCAGTGGTCGGTGCAGGTGTTCGCCCATATGATGCGAAACAACGCGAAAAATTTCTGAAACAGGACTGTCTGTCAACTTTGATTGAGTTGGCACCTTCAGGTAGGTCGGCAGAAATTGTCGGATCGATGGTCGACTATGTGCCAGTCGAAGACGGAAACACTACCCTCATTCGCCGTATGGCAGACAAAGCAACCCGAATTGTTACTTTGACGGTAACGGAAGGCGGATACTACATCAATCCTTCAACAGGGGAATTTGATGCGTCCCATCCTGATATCAGGTATGACATTGCTCACATAGAAAGTCCTCGCACAGCATTCGGCGCAATCGTTGCGGCGTTAAAAGTACGACGCTTACAGGGTAGTGGGCCATTTACTTGCCAAAGTTGTGACAACCTGCAAGGTAACGGTAAGGTAATGCACAGAACCATCATTTCGCTGGCGAGTAACATTGATCCAGATCTTGCCGAATGGATTGATACGAACTGTGCTTTTCCTTGCTCAATGGTCGACTGCATCGTACCCGCAACTGGTCCGGACGAACTTGCACTGGTTCGGGAATTTGGCATTGACGACGCAGTACCAGTAACACATGAGAACTTCCGCCAGTGGGTCATTGAAGATAACTTCTGCGCTGGACGTCCTGACTGGAGTCAAGTCGGTGTGACATTTTCCGACAGGGTCCAGGATTATGAGACGATGAAGATTCGCATGCTCAACGCCGGTCATCAGATCGTTGCGATACCCGGTGAAATACTGTCTATTGAAACCGTCTCAGACTGCATATCAGATACTCTGATGGAGACATTCTTTCGCAAAGTGCAGAGCGACGAAATCATGCCTCATATAAAACCGGTTCCAGACATCACACCAGAGAACTACCTAGAACTACTCGTACAGCGCTTTTCCAACCCTGCTCTTGAAGATACAACGAGACGTGTTTGCTTTGACGGGAGTTCTCGCCATGCAGGATTCATTCTCCCAATCATCCGTAACGGATTGAGTTCCGGTACTTCAGTCGAGGGTTTGGCACTGGTTGAAGCGTTATGGGCACGCATGTGCGAGGGAATCCGAGAAGACGGGTCGATAATTGAACCGAATGATCCATTCTGGAATGAGCTTCAATACACAGCACGTTTGGCTCGGCATGAGCCTAGGGTTTGGCTGGAACAAAGTAGGGTATACGGAGATCTTGCTGATGCAGAGGACTTTGCCAGGAAGTTTGAGTACTGGCTTACTGAAATTTGGTCTAACGGCTGTGAATCAGCACTGAAGACATATACCTCTGTTTAGTTGGAAGCACAGTTTGAATCCAATACTCTTCCTTGCAGTAAATCGCATCGGTGCCGTTAACATAACAAACACTTGAAATTGAATGAATTGGATCGTACCGTAGTATGAATTCAAGTCACTCAAACGGTACTATCAACAGCCTTTTGTAAAGCTGTCGCGTCATGGATTGTTTTTTGTCTTCAAAGGGTTCGGCATCGTCGCACCCTCGCTGGTATTAACTAGATGCTACCAAACGACAATACTTATCTCAGTGTCAACTGGCCGGGGATGTCGCCTCTCCTACTGGATCAACCCGAATCGTCACGATTTCAATTTCATGATACTGCTGATGCCGCACGGATGAAGCGTAATGCTGCAATAACTGCAGCGAGATCTCACGTTCCCCCGAAGTTTCCAGGTTGTATTGCTTGTGCTGTTGGATCCGGTCTTCCAAGTTCTCTTCACTCTTCGCGACAATGAATTCCAGCTCCGCCTGCAGGCCATCGCGGGACGCTATGACGACCAGTCGCCGTTGATTTCCGAGACTCTTGCTTTCATCCTTCCGGGCCAGCGTCAGGAGAGTTTCTTCCGCAACCATGCTCAATCGCTGAGTCATATCCGAGTCCCAGCCTTTCCGCTCAGAGAACTTTGCGATAAACTCATTGAGTTCCGGCAGGGTTTCGATGTCCAACTGCGACCGAAAGCGCATACGCCGCGGGTTCGTAAGCTCCATGAACAGAGTCAAGATGATTGCGGTGAGACCTCCAGTAGTCACACCGCTCTGGAACATCGTCCCCCACAACGGGCCGAAGTCCGGCGGCATGAACAGTCTATACTCAAACGCAGCACCGATCCAGAAAGAGACTCCTGCAATCAGAATTTTCTGCCTGTCGGTTCCGAATTGTATAACGGTACGCGCGCCCTCGATAAACATGAACCCGATCACCACCACAAAATATCCTGCAATGACAGATCCGGGGAGGTTGCTGAAAAGGCTCGACACCTTGGGTAAAAACGCGAACGCGAGAAATATGCCACCGATGCAATATCCAACTCTTCGGGAAGCTGCTCCAGTGATCTGAATAAACGAGACGATACCTCCGGTTGTGACATTGGGTACCGTACCGGTAATACCGCAAATTAAATTACCCACGCCGGTACTACAGATCGCTCCCTGCACCCTGCGGAAGTCAATCGCTCGTGACTGACGCCATGAGACCTGTTGCACGGCGATCACATCTCCATTCACCTGGATGGAGATGATTGCTCCGATGAACAGGAAGGCCGGAAGAAGCGTCCAGAAGGCGGTACCGAAGGCAAGCCCGGGTCCCGGCCAGCCACTCACCGGAAACCCCACCCAGCTGGCCTGCGTCACTCTCTCGAAGTCGTAGATACCCAGAACCACGGCGGCTACGCAGCCGACAAATATACAGATAATAGGGGCCCAAAGCCGAACCGCGGCCGAGCCGCGTAGAGTGAGGACTACAATCACGATACCGGTCGTCAGGGCGACCATGAAGGCGTCCTCGCCTCCGGACTCTGTCTCTGTATTTAGCAGATCGAAAACTACGGAGGCAAGGGATAGTGAAACGATCATCAACACTGTACCGCCTACCAGCGGTGTGACGATTCGCCTCAGGAGGAACAGCCACCTGGAAATGAGGATCTGAAACGCCGCCGTAACGAGCACCAGGGCTGTCAGCGTCGACGGTCCCCCATCCACCAGCGCCATAATGCAAAACGGGATGGAAATAAAGGATGTACGCATGGGAAGAACTAGTCCTGTCCCCATGCGTCCAATTCTGGCAACCTGCAGTAGAGTGGTAATCCCGATGGTCGCAAGCGTGGCGAAGATCATCCAGACCAGATAAGAATCACCCCCTCCCGATGAATTCACCACGATAACCGGTGTAATCAAGACTCCTGCTGCATATATGAAACATGGTTGCGCGCCCAGACCCAGAGAACTTGGAAGGGACGGGCTTTCGTGCGGCTCGTAACGAGGGCTTCCAGATTCAGGTGTCATTCTCAGTATTTTTTATTCTGTCTTTAGTGCATTTGGATCAGAGGACTGTCCAAACATCGAATGTCATGACGGTAGAATTGAGATGTGTCGCGGTGGCTGAGCGTCGAAGTGCGCGTCGAAGACAGTCATGCTCTGAACCCCTCCCAATTAGAATGTGGACCACAGCTGCCTGTTGCTTTCTTTCCTCCATGAACATGTGCTGGCAGGCTTTCCGAAAATCATACCACCTACGCCGTTATCTCCCCTTTACTGCATGCGCTGTGATATGCGGCGGCAGGGATACAGGCCTTTTCGCGACGACAGCTTCTGCTCTTAACCGTTCCGCCAGAGTTTCTATGTCTAGCTCCTCGGCCGTTGCAATTTCATATTTCTCAATTAAAGGAAGGAGGTTTCTGAACGTGGCAGCTCGTTGTTGGTAACCCGGCCATACGGCAGCTCCGCCTATCGGTGTCTCTAAATTTAAAGTTGGTTCGGGCAACCCTGCTTCAACGAAAGCGCGATACAATCCTATACCCATGTCAATGTGCGCTCCCGTTCGCTTGAATATGGTGCATTCCCAGTCAACCAGCTTTCTGAGAAGTGGTGTCTCTGGGCTAGCAAGTGCTTTGTGGAGTGCGAGATCAACCTCTTGAAATGCAACGATACCGCCGGGGCGCAGGCGCGTCGTCAACTGTTTTAATGTATCCGCTGGATCTGGGATGTACATCAGCACCAATCTTCCAACAACGGCGTCAAAGGTGTCCAAGAGTTCAAGAGATCGGGCATCGCCTGCAATGAAGTGAACATTCTTGAAGCCTGACGCATTAGCCCGATCGCGTGCCGTATCGAGAATTTCAGCGTTGACATCTACTCCAACAACAGAACCATCGGGACCGACATATTCGGCGAGGGTGAAAGCTACATCTCCAGCACCGCTTCCAACATCGAGCACTTTCATTCCTTTCGTAATACCGGCTCTCTGGAGAAAACGGCGAGTCATTTCGTCATACAGCCGTGCATTTTGGATCAAACGTTTCGTTTCCGCCTCGGTGCGGCCCATCGTATATTGCGCATTGTTGTTCATATTGGATCCCTTGTAGCACCTTGTCGAAGGTGTTGTTATGGTAACCACCCTTAGTGTAAACGCATGTTCAGCAACACCACACCCGAGATCTTCATCACTGGCGACAATCGGCACTTCCCCAAAGCCCAGGACTGTTCAAATTTCCCGAAATAGTCCAAGGATCCGTAGCATCAATCCTCGCGGAGTTCGCCACTCTTCGGTTTCAAACAATGGTTGGAGCGAACACCTTACTCAACTTCGAACAGTGCTTTCACACCAACAGCCGCGCCGACAGGGAGCGAAGAAACCCCGGCGGAGGATCGGGCATGGCTGCCCTTTTCCTCGCCCAGCACTTCGATCAGAAGGTCAGATACGCCGTTCATGACTGCGGGGATCTGCGTAAATTCCGGCACCGCGTTCACGAACCCGCTTAGCTCGACGGCCCTCGCCCGGTCAATGTCGTCCTTCAGCGCCGCCTTGAGCTGCGCTAAGATATTGAGGCCGTAAAGACGCGATCCCCGATATCCGTCTTCGACGGATAAATCACCGCCAAGCTTGCCGGTAATGCGCTCGCCAGCAATGATTGATACCTGGCCAGCGATGAAAACTTGACTGCGGCTGATACGGTAGGGCAAGAAGTTACCTAAGGCAGGCTCCACTTCCGGCAAGGTAATTCCAAGTTTCTTCAAACGTTGGTCAAATTGTGACATTGTTCTACTCTCCTCCGTCGGATGTTTGTTGCATCTTAATCTAAATCCAACTCCACGTAGGTCAGCTTTTCCTTGTCTTGAGCATGGAGTCTACATCTTGATCCGTCAAGAGGTGTGATGCCGTTCAGCGCAGTTCAAATCAGTGTGATCCAGCGTTACGACGGGTACCGTGCGGCGGCCCGGTTAATGCCGGTTATTTTAGAATAAATGAATACCAGATTAAGCCGAGTACACGTGCGGTGGCCACTACCAGACAGACGGAGAAGATCCGCACTATCATGGTCGAAAAACAATCGACCAATAGTACGCTTAGTGTGACTGCATCATTTGCAAAAATATTGCAGCCAGGTCAACTCGAATTGGGTAGCGCATCAGATGAAAGCCAACTGGATTAAGGGCTGAATTTTTCGAACCTAATTCAAAACAATGATGAATGGTGCCATAGCCCATGGCATCAGTAATCCGGTGGTGCGTGAATTCACCGTCAGCGAATTGGAGCAGCCATGGCCGTCAGACATGACATATCTGTATACCCTGACGGCTTTCTGAAACTGGTGGGAATTCAGCATGCCTGCAGTAGGCGCATCGCGGGCTGGGTCATGAAGAAGAACCAGCAGTTCAGTCTGATGGTTAAGGCTCTACAGATGACGCTATTGAATCACAACCATGTCGGCGTGATTCATCATTCGGAACAGGGCTCACTGCAATTCGATTTACAGGCTGCCTTTGGTCGAAGGAATGACACCCGATGATTGAGGGTCGTACTGGGCTGCCATGCGCAAGGCGCGACCAAATGATTTGAAAATGGTTTCGGCGATATGGTGCGCATTCCGACCGCTCAAATTACTAATGTGCAGCGTGATGCCAGCATGATTGCAAAGCGCCTGAAAAAATTCGCGAAACAAGTCAACGTCAAATGTACCGACACGTTCCCTAGGATACGTGACATCATATTCCAGCGTTGGTCGCCCGGAAAAGTCAATAACCGTTCGGGAAAGCGCTTCGTCTAGTGGAACATAGGCATGTCCATAACGAACAATTCCGGACTTGTCCCCGATTGCTTTATCAATTGCCTGACCAAGAGTAATCCCCACATCTTCCACGGTATGGTGCGCATCAATGTGCAGGTCGCCTTTAGCTGAGATGTCCAAATCAATCATTCCGTGTCGCGCCACCTGATCAAGCATGTGTTCGAAAAACGGCAATCCCGTATCCAGCTTGGAAATTCCGCTGCCGTCGAGATTTAGGTCAACCTGGATATCGGTTTCTCGGGTGGTTCTTTGTATGCTAGCTGTTCTTTGTGAGTCAGTCATCGCAGTAGTGGTCTCTCACCGTGTATTTCATTTCACTTCTCTTGCTACGCAAGATTAATGTTGAATGGTATATTTCTGTATATTCGTAAGTTCAGTCAAATCAAAATTTGTTTACCCGGACAGGACCTCAGTCAGTGCTGACAGCATTGCATCATTTTCCTTAGGCGCGCCAACCGAAATTCTAAGGTAATTCTCCAGCATGGGATGCATTCCTGAGAGTTTCCTGATCAGTACGCCTCGATCCTTAAGACCATCGAATACTTGCATTGCAGTCGTGCCTGTCACCTGAACTGTAATAAAGTTTGTTTCGGATGGATAAACCAGGAGTTCTTTAAATGACGAGAGTGCTACACTAAGTCTTTTTCGTTCAGAAAGAACGCTGTCGATGCTGCCGCAAATCTCATCCCAATGGTCCAGTGCAAACGTTGCACAAGCCTGATTGAGGACTCCAACGTTGTAAGGCATTCGGAGTTTCTCTAACTCAACGGCCCAAACAGGGTGGCTGATCATATAGCCAAGCCGAAGTCCAGCCAATCCACTCTTTGACAGCGTTCGCACGATGGCCAGGTTTTCATGCCTCTCCATGGCTGGCAACAAACTTCGACCTGAGTAGGCAAAATAAGCTTCATCCGAAATAACCATGCCATCAATCATCTCGGCTGTCTTTTCGATCAATGCGGGGTCAAAGAAATTTCCGGTTGGATTATTCGGATAAGCAAAAAATACGCAAGCTGGTTGATGTTTCTCCACTGCCTCCAGCCACTTGCTTTCTGGCAAATCAAAACCGGCATTCAAGTCGACTCCAATATACTCTGCTCGTGTATAGCGGGCAATGATCTCATACATGGAAAATGAGGGCTGTGGAGCAAGGATAGTTCGACCATATCCACCTACAAGTAGTTGAATTATTTGCAATAATTCATCTGAACCGTTGCCTAGTGTAATCAGGTGGCTGTCTGAAATTTGAAAGACATCTCGTAATCTTTGTTTGAGTCCCACCGCATCTGGGTCCGGATAGCGATTGACATCAATACTGCCGAGCAATTTCTGAAGTTGTGAAATTAGCGACTGAGGAATGCCATAGGGGGATTCCATTGCGTCTAATTTCACCGAACCGGTAAATGGTACGGTCTGGTAGGCGCTCAATTCGCGAATCTGAGGATGGACTAAATCTGTCACTATTTCTATTGGGCTGGTTTCTTGGGTATCCGACACTTCGCCGCTTCTGCGTGTGCCGACAACCCTTCTTCCGTTGCCAGGTGACTGGCAATAACGGCCAATTCACCCGCGGTTTTTGAAGTGCACTGAACGAAGGAGGTGCGCTTCCAAAAGTCATGAACCCCGAGTGGTGAGCTGAATCTTGCCGCACCCGAAGTGGGTAGGACATGGTTCGGACCGGCGCAGTAGTCACCGAATACTTCGGTACTGTGTGGCCCGATAAATACAGCTCCTGCGTGCGAAACTTCTGCAAACACCTCCATAGGTCTTGCGATCATCAAACCGAGATGCTCTGGCGCAATTCGATTAATCAATTTGGCAAGCTCTTTTCGACTGCGAACATGAATCATGGCTCCATTTTGGGCAAGCGAGCGAGCAATAATATGCTTTCGCGTCATTTTGGGGAGCATAGTTTCCATTACCGACCGTACTTCGTCTATCTTTTTTCGGCTGGCTGAAATCAACACTGACTGCGCAGATTCATCGTGCTCGGCTTGAGCAAACATGTCCATCGCTGCCCAATCGGCTTTGGTGCTGGTATCACAGGCCACTACAACTTCCGACGGTCCAGCGATCATATCAATGCCAACCTGTCCAAACACTTGGCGTTTGGCCGCAGATACCCAGGCATTACCGGGTCCAACAATTTTGTCAACTTTAGGCACTGTCTCAGTACCATAAGCAAGTGCTGCAACAGCCTGTGCACCGCCGATCTTAATCACCCGATCCACTTCTGTAAGATAGGCAGCCGCCAGTACCGCATCGTTAACTTTCCCATCAGGCGCAGGTACCACCATCACAACCTCCTGCACTCCAGCAATTATTGCTGGAATGGCCGTCATCAAAACAGACGAAGGATATGCGGCCAATCCACCAGGAACATAAATACCAACCCGATCTATCGCACTCGTAAATTGGCCGAATTCTGAACCATTCTCATCTTTGAATTGCCACGACAAATCATCCTCTGCCTGAATCTCGTGATAGTCCGCAATCCTCCAACTTGCTTCACTTAGCGCTTTGAAAGTGACGGGTGATAATTTCCTGCAAGCTTCTTCCAGTGCATCACTGTTTACTTCAAGATCAGCTACTGTCTCAGCGCTGTTTCTGTCGAATTTATGCGTATACTCTAGCAAAGCTTGGTCGCCGCGCGCCCTTACATCCTTGATGATGCCGGCTACCGCTGCATCAATTTCCGGATCAAACTCCGACCCGCGCTCCAGTAACTCCTGCATCTTCAGCTCAAAATCTGCATCGGATGTTGAAAACTGACTGATCTCAAGTTCCACTGATTTGCTCCCTTGCAGCATTTTCAAGATTGCGGGCGATCGACTTCAGTGCCTTTTCCTTGAGTCGCATTGACGCCTTGTTTGCGATGAGACGGGCACTGATAGATGCAATCTTTTCAACTTTCTTGAGACCATTGCTACGCAGTGTTTCTCCGCTCTGAGACAGGTCAACAATTCGGTCGGCCATGTCACACAAAGGGGCAAGTTCAACTGAACCATACAGTTTGATCACTTCCACATAGACACCTTTCTGTGCAAAGTGCCGGCGCGTCGTGTTCGCATATTTAGTAGCAATTCTCGCCTTTCGCTCGGCATTCTGTGATCGCTCGTCGATGTCTTGCCTTTCAGCTAGAACCAGTTCACAGCGTGACACACCGAGGTCAACCAGTTCGTAATAACCTTCACCATCTAATTCAAGCAGAACATCCTTGCCCACAATACCAAGGTCGGCGCCTCCCTGTCGAACATAAGTCGGTACATCAGTGCTTCGAACGACAATGAGTTGGACATTTGGAGTGCGTGTTTCAAACTGAAGGCTGCGTGATTTGTACATATCCGACAGCGGACCTACTCCAGCAGCCTCCAGAAGCGGCTGGACAGCCTGTGTAATTCGCCCCTTCGAAACCGCGATGGCTATTCGATCATTTTGAAACTCCATTGCAAATTCACAGACAGAAGCTGGTGGAACAGTTGATTTCCTGATATGGGATAACTTTAAAAATTATATTGGCTTGAAAAATGACTGCCCGCTTCGCGGTCCACCTCTTGACCGGGTGAGAAAGCTATAAGCTCAGCAGATACTAGGAAAACTAGCCGACGTTCTGAGCTCTTCTTTGACGCTCAGGCTGACTGGGCAAGGTTCGAAGAATGTGAAATGTTGCCGTTGACGTGAATTCGGGAGATACGCGCACCGAGTTGAGAGAGTTTTTCCTCAATACAGTTATAGCCTCGGTCGATATGATGAATCTTGTGAATCACTGTTTCCGAAGTCGCAACCAGACCCGCAAGCGCCAGGCACGCCGATGCCCGAAGATCTGTTGCAGTCACCCTTGCTCCGTGCAGTGCTTTAACGCCTGTTACGGTTGCAGTGCTTCCATTCATGGAGATGTTCGCTCCCATGCGCTGCAGTTCCTGAACATGTTGGAAACGGTTTTCAAAAATTGTTTCGGTAATAGACCCAGTGCCGCTTGCAACACAGTTCATCATCAGCATCTGGGCCTGCATATCGGTTGGAAAACCTGGATAAGGTGCAGTTCGAATATTGACACACTTAGGACGGTTTCCTCGCATGTCGAGTCGCACCCAGTCTGATCCCAAAGCGATTTGAGCACCTGCATCGTTCAGTTTATCCATGACGGCCACCATGTTTTCAGGCTGCACATCACGAACTGTAACGTCACCGCCTGTTACCGCACCAGCTGCCAGATAAGTTCCAGCCTCTATACGGTCGGCAATTATCGTGTGACTATTTTCATGCAGGCAGTCTACGCCTTCAATAATGACCTTGTTAGTCCCGGCACCCTCAATCTTTGCCCCCATTCCATTCAGGCAATTTGCCAAATCGATCACTTCAGGTTCCTGGGCTGCATTTTCAATAACCGTTGTGCCTTTTGCCAGGGTCGCAGCCATCATCAGGTTTTCCGTACCGGTTACGGAGATGGTGTCCATGAAAATATGCGCCCCACGCAGTCGGCCAGCTGATGCCTGAATATATCCACCCTCCACATCAATACTCGCACCTAGTGCCCTTAGTCCTTCGATATGAAGCCCAATTGGCCGCGAGCCGATTGCACATCCGCCGGGCATGGAAACCTGAGCACGACCGAACCGCGCCAGAAGAGGTCCTAACACCAAAATTGACGCACGCATCGTTTCTACGATTTCATAAGTGGCACGAAAGTTGTTGACGTCCCGAGTGCTGACTTCAACAATCATGCTTTCATCCAGCTCTACGGAGGCGCCCAAGCGCCCAAGCAGATCAAGTGTAGTAGTTACATCCTGTAAGTGAGGGATGTTCTTTACACGCAACGGTTTGTCAGACAGCAGCGCAGAGATAAGAATAGGGAGTCCGGAATTTTTCGCCCCGGATATTCGAACACTCCCGTGGAGCGGATTGCCGCCTTTGACGATTAACTGATCCATGTTGTACTCGTCAAAAGCCTGCAAATGACAAGCAATTCTTCTGATTCGCTTGTCAACGTTACTGATTCAGCATGTTTTGTAGATCGCCGTTTTGGTACATCGAAAGCAGAATATCACTGCCGCCAACGAACTCTCCGTCAATATATACTTGCGGGATTGTCGGCCAATTCGAATATTTTTTAATTCCTTCCCGAACCTCCATATCACTTAGCACGTTTACCGCTTCAAATTCGGTACCACATGCTTCGAGAATTTGAACAGCCCGGCTCGAAAAGCCGCACTGAGGAAACTGCGGAGTCCCTTTCATAAAAAGGACGACACGATTGTTGTCCACTGTGTTTTTGATACGTTCTTCAATTGTCATATTGATTTTGTCTCCGATAGTTGTTAAGGTTAACAAGCAATCAACGTGGTTATGCGCCGTTCGCCCATTGTTCCGGAGTATAGGTTCTAAGCGACAGTGCGTGAATAAATTCCATTTTATCGCCTAACCCGGAGTAAACCATCCGATGCTGCTCAAGCATAATTTTTCCGGCGAATTCAGAGCAAATGACTACCGCTTCAAAATGACGTCCATCCCCCACCACTTCGGCTGATGAGCCATCAAGACCCGCTTCGATCCAGCATTTAACCTCGTCAGGAGTTGGCATTTGATCAATTTCAGAAGTTAAAGTTTCAATTGTCTAAATTTTATCATACCGAATATAGAGCGCAGTTCGCAGATTTCAATCGAAACCGAAGAATACATGCCGGACGTTACGCTTTTCGATTCCAACGATTGCTTATTCTGAATTGTGCCTAAAGAACAGGTCTTCCACCCGATTCACGCTCGCTAGTCGTCGCATCTGTTCGGGCACTCCTCTAAATGCAATAGAAACAATATGGCTTTGCGCCTGACTGATCCAGAAAAGACAAAGCGCCAGTCCGGCACTATCTACGCTCTCAACAGCGCTTAAATCAATCAGAATATTCTGATCTGACAATTGGTTGAATTTGATTCGATCGTAGAGCGAACTGACCGTATCGTGTTGCAGAGAACCATGCACCTCAACCAATCCATCATTGTGTTGTACTATTTTTGCAGAAGTCATCAGGTGCTGTTATTCGGTGCCTTGATTGACCAAAAACTCGCCGATCAGATCCTCAAATCTCAAGGACGACTGTGTAAATTCAATCACATCGCCACTTTGGAGAAATAGGTCTTCAGCACCCTGCTCAAGACTAATGTATTGAGCACCAAGCAAGCCTGCCGTTACAATTCTTGCACTGGAGTCAATCGGGATGCTGTCAAACTGCTCCAAAATGGCGAATTCAACCTGCGCGTTAAATTCATCCATATCGACTGAAATGTCTGATACCCGGCCGACAGTTACGCCGGCAATTGTGACGGGGGCTTTGACTCGAAGACCGCCAATGTTGTTGAATTTTGCGTAAACCTTGTAATGTCGATCCGCTGAAAAGACACCGGTACCATCCGCTTGAAAGGCTAGAAGTGCGATGGCACAAATGCCACCGACAACGAAAACGCCAACCCAGAATTCAATGAAAGATCTGTTCAAGTTTCAGAGGTTTACCTAACGGATGGGGAGATTATTTAACTGTGGGAGTTATCTGACACTCCTAGTGAAATTCACATCTTCAATTCAGTTACATATTCTTCATGTCAATTATAAAAATATTTGTTTCAGACTACCCGAAACAGCCGATGTTTCCCACGCTATAAATTTGATGTCAAATAGCTCTGATATACAGTATCTTGAATTGTTCTACACAACCGCGGCTCTTGAACTCACTTTAGGATAAGTTCGTACGTCGACGCCTATGTTTGGTGTTGTACGACTCAATTTTCGTGCATTGGGCGACCACATCCGATCTCACTGGTCTTTGCAAGACGCATTTTAACTTCGCCAACCAGAATGAACCGCTCGAAACTTGAACTATGATTACTTATGGTCCTATGTATACCAAATTCGAACGAATAAAGCCACCACTACCAGCAATGTATTGTAACCGCAGTAAAACCCGCGGCCGTGACCTGTTGAACTGATCACAACCGAAAGCTGTACCACCTTGGTGTACGTACCTGGTCGGAATTCTGTTGCGTAATACTGCTTAAGATCCTCAAAGTGCATCACTTGGTACACGCGCCATCATATCGCCCAGACGTACTCTTTAGCGCATCGAATCAACTACTTTGCTTGAACGTGATTACCTCACTCGTTTCGTAAATAGTACAGAGGTCTGTGTCGCAGCGCCTGCCAAATTCCGAGCATGCCTAATATCAAAGAAATCGCGAGCCCCAAAATGGCAGTATTGACCGCCGAAAGTGGAAGGAATGACCAATCCCACCCCATCAGCCCAGACACAACAGCCCACGATGTCAGCGATCCCAGAAATGTCGCCGCCAAAGCAGATACCGTGCCTTGCAGCAAATACTCAAGTGAAAATGTGGCCAAAATGTATCGGCGAGTAGCGCCAATCGTCTTTAGCAGTACACTTTCATAAGCACGGCGACGGTTTTCAGAAATAACGATACCTGCCAATACCAGTATGCCTGCGGCAATAGTAACTGCACTGATTGAACGCGCAGCGTTTTGTGCCCGACCAGCCAGTTCTGCAACCCGATTGAGCGCTTCTTTTACCCGAATGACCGTCACGCTTGGCATCGCACTGGCAATCCGATCCTGCAGAATAAATTCTGACTCGTCGGCAACATGTGCCGTCGCAACACTCGAGTGCGGAATTGAGCGTAAGGGTTCAGGCGACAGAGTTATCGCGAAATTCAATCGCATCGAACGCCACTCAAGGTCGCGGATATTGCGAACCTTACCTGTGATCTCCCGTCCCAGTATGTTGATCGATATCTCATCGCCAATGCCCACGTCAAAGTTGTCGGCAACTTCCTCATGAATTGATAGTAGCGGCTCTCCCGCATAGTCTGGCGGCCACCAGTCTCCCGCAATCATTTTCACATCTTTGAGCGGTTCAGCGGTATAAGAAAAAGACCTTTCCCCTCCGTCATCAACAATCCATCGACCGTCCTCATTGACTAGCGCATCAAGAGGGTCAAGTCCTTTGATTCGGGTTATCCGGCCTGGTATATACGGCATGACTTCAACCTCTGTTACACCACCAATTTCTTCAACTATCTGGTGAAACTCGTCAAACTGATCTGACTGAATGCCAATGAAAAAGAATTCCGGCGCTGCCTCTGGAATCATGTTGGAGATCTGCCGGTTGAGGTTTGCAGAAACCATTGCAGTGGCAATCAGTACTGACAGTCCGAGCCCAATTGCCAGAATGGTATCTGCTGTTGCCGCGCCAGGGCGATGCAGATTGGCAAGGGCTAACTGAACAATTGGTGAAAATCGCCCGCCCGCGAGTTTGGCTAGTTTCATCACAAGCAGACTGATCAAGCGAAAAACAATCCATGCAACGCTGACTCCAATAACGAACCAAATGGCAAATGACCTTTGGTAAGCCGTTGCAATCACAATCACTGCCAACAGTACAGCTATTCCGACTGTAATGGCTACAAAAATCCATGATGCGCGCTGCCGTTCCACAGAAACCGCATTTCGAAACAGAGTGGCGGGTGAGGTGTTGAGAGCGCAGGCTAGTGGCCATAGAGTAAACAGCATCGCGGTCAGCATGCCATAGGCGATGACTATGCCCATAAGTACCGGGTCCAGTGTAATGTCAAGCGGTACCGACAGCAGACGCTCCACCGCGGTCGAAGCGAATACTGCAATGCCCGTACCAGCAAGGATACCAATCAAAACTCCGATTGCGGATAGCAGCACTATCTGAAACAGAAAAGTGCGAAATACAAATCGGTTGGTCCCGCCGATACACTTGAGAATCGCTATCGTTACAAGTCGGGTTTCCATATAGGCTCTCACTGCATTGCTGACACCTACACCACCAACCAGTAATGTTGTCAACCCCGCAAGTGAAAGCAAGACACCAATTCGCTGAACAATCTCAGAAAGGTCAGGCGAAGCGTTGCGATAATCGCGAAAACTCAGATTCGTCCACTGCGTTTCAAACATTGACTGCAGCGCTACCGTATCTACACCTTCCTTCAGAATTGATCGATACTCGAAATTACTGCGGCTACCGAAACCCAATAGTCCAGAATTTTCAATTGAGTCTCGGTGCACAATGACTCGCGGCCAAAACGCAAATCGACCAGAACTTGCCACACGGTCGGGTTCATCCTCAATGACCCCGGTTATGCGAAATCTATTGGTGCCAAAATCTACCAGATCACCGATTTCCACGCGCTCCGATTCGACCAGAAAAGGATCAACTACAGCACCCCACGCACCTTCCTGAAAGCTAATTAACTGTGCAAATTGCTGTTCGCCTTCAATCCTTACCTCGCCATAAAGTGGGTAGGCACCATCGACGGCCTTCAACGAAACGAGGATACTGTTATTTGCTTCCTTGGCCCTCAGCAGAGTGCTTAATTCAATGAATTCAGCGATTTCAAGCGATTCACTGGCTAATGCCTCAAACTGTTCTTCGCTCAGGTTGCGAAACTGCTGCTGAACAGCGATATCGCCACCTAATATCTTTTTGCCATCGCGCTCAATCCCCTTGGTCAGACTGGAAGATAAAACAGCGACTGTAGTGATAGCGGCAACCCCTAGCGCCAGACAACTGAAAAATATCCAAAACCCCCGATAACCGCGCCGAAGATCGCGCAGCGCTATCCTTATGGCTGTCGCGTTCATGTCAAAATCGGAGCATCCGCAGGAACAATAATTCTGCCATCTGACATATTCACCTGTCTCTCGCAACGGCTTGCGAGATCAATTTGATGGGTGATCAGTAGTAATGTCGCTCCACTCTCGCCGCAAAGGTCGAACAGCAGGTTCATCAGTTTTACACTGTTGGTAGCATCCAGGTTACCGGTTGGTTCATCGGCCAGAATCAGGTCGGGTTGAGAGATCAGCGCCCGAACAATGGCGACCCGCTGCTGTTCGCCTCCCGAAAGCTGACTCGGATAGTGATGCCACCGTTTTTCAAGGCTAACATAGGCCAAAGCCTGTTGCGCCCGGTCGACCGCATCTGACTCACCGGCAAGCTCAAGTGGTAGTGCCGCATTCTCGAGAGCAGTCATAGTGGGGATCAGGTGAAACGACTGAAATACGATACCTATTCGATCGCGTCTATACTTTGCCAGGGTATCTTCGTTCAGACGCCCTAGATCGTGACCTGCTACTACGGCGTCACCCCGGGTGGCTCTCTCCAAACCTCCTATGATCATCATCAGACTTGTCTTGCCGGCACCGGATGGCCCGGAAATACAGACACTTTCACCAGCTTTGACATCCAAATCAACACCGCGCAGGATTTCCACAGGACCTGCCTGGCTTTCAAGCACCAGCCAGACCTTACTCAGAGATACGATGCTTTCAGCAGATTTTTGCATTATGTTTGACCTCTCTGGCGAAGAACAGCCCAAGCTGATCGATTGTTATTTTTCAAGCAGGCCATCAGGCTGGACACTGACTCTGTCCTTGAAACTGGGCATTCAAACAATATGCGGATTCGAAACAAATAAACAAGAGTTTTATCTGCTATAAGGGAAATTACTTTAAAGAGTCCGGAAAAGTGAACACGCACATTACTTCAAGATATTTTTTGCAAATCCGACTCAAAAACCAAGATGACGACAACCGACCAACCGTTTTCTACATCGATAGTCATCCCTATCTTCAGACTCCAATGTCTTACTCATAAAAGAAATTCGAACGTTAAAATGACAAAATATGAGTGTCATTAAGTACCTCATTTAATTCAAGATCCCGTACTTGGTGTGTTTGAGACCCACTTTTGAGAACACATCTCATCTTGCACACGTTGAAGAATACAACTTGACTGTGGTACTGCCTAGTTCATACAGAATTATCGTTGGATTGTTATTGACGTTCCTTTTGTTCAATACCAGCCACGGTAGCACCATTCGTCTGGTCGCAATAGGTGACAGCCTTATTGCAGGCTACGGTCTGCCTGTAAAGGACGGATTCGTCACACAACTGGAGAATGCACTGAAAGCGAGGTCATTTGATGTACAGATCATCAACGCTGGCGTATCTGGCGATACAACGAGTGGTGGCCTTGCACGAATTGACTGGGTACTGTCAGACGACTACTCCGGTGTGATATTGCATCTGGGGCACAATGATGCCTTTCGTGGAATTGCTGCTGAGCAGGTGCGTAGCAACATGGATAGGTTGATTGCAGATATCAAGCAGCGGGGGTTGCCGATTGTCATGTCGGGTGCAATGGCACCTAGAAACCTGGGGCCTGACTATTACCTTGAATTTGATTCGATATTTCCAGATTTGGCAGAAAAATACGATCTGATTTTCTACCCGTTTTTTCTAGATGGTGTCGCTACCGATCCGAGTCTGAACCAAGGTGATGGCATTCACCCAAACAAGGCTGGCGTTGCCTTTATTGTGGATCGCATCATTCCCTATGTGGAACAACTGATTCATCAGGTTTCTGAATAATTAAAGGTCAAAATCAGGTTACGGAGAATGAATTTAAAGGTTTGAGTCATATAATAAGCACGACGTTCAGCTACCTTGCGAATTTGCTCGCTCAAACCTACCAAAAATCAAAATGTATTTCTTTTTCGATCGTATTCGATTGTCCGTCAATTTGTTGATCGCTGTATTGATTGGCTCCCTGCTGATGCTATCAGGTTGCGGCGGACAAAGTGAGGACACTGCCGCAGGCCCACCCATTCCTGATTCACCTAGGGCATATAAAGGCACTGGAACACCAATTCGTCTATTTGGTGCGGGCGGCGCGCGCTCAAGGCCCGGTGCTGATGACCCTGAATATCAGGACTACCTACTCTGGAAAGAATGGAAGGAATACCAGCGCTACAAGGAATTTTTGAAGTCGCAGGGCAGAGACGGTATCAATTCCGGTCAAACGGAAAACGAATAACTTACGCGCTAAGGTTGCTTTCCTCTTATCGAAGGGGATGATCTAAAAAAGGTACGATTCGCTCTGAAGGATGTTGAATCTTGACTTCTTAAGTATATGAAGTTATTTTGTTTTTCTGAAACTGACATCTCCATATCTCACAAGACAAGATCAGCAAGAAATTTCAGAATAGAGTCAAAAAAACACCCTGTTTCAACTCCACTCTATTCAGTTGCGATGATCGATGACGAGATTTAACAGTCGGCTTCTAACCGATTTGTTTCTTCTCCTTTCATTTCATCACTATCCAGCTGCTTTGCAAGAATTTCATCTTGTGTGCATCCGTCTTTGATCCAGCTGGAATCCTCTTTCATAGTCTCCGCTCAAACAGACAAGCGCTCGTATATGATCAGCAAAATGCCCTGAGCAGCTTCCTGACGCTTCTCAGGTTCTAGCTCAGTATCTGTACCTACAACCGATACTTCGGTCATCTCACCTTGCCTCTTGACTAACACTTCGTACTCGTATTGGTCTGGCACCACAACGTCCGCAGCCCTCCAGAACCGCCACCTGAATTTTTTCTTCTTCTTTCCTTTGGTACTTTGAGCAAAGCTGACGTAGTAAATGCCTTCGTTTCGATTAATGTCCTCAATACCTGCGCCGGCACCTTGTAATGTTCGACCTACTTTTACCCAGACAGTCTCAAAACTCTCTCCAAGCAAGATGCTCTGTTGACCATCAACTCCCTGAATCAGCCGCTTGTCGATAGAAGCTGACCCAGAAGCGGCATCAGTCTGCTCCTCAGCCTCAAAGTGTGCCAGCAGATAGAATCGCAACCGCTGGAAAAACTCCTGACCTGCTGTTGGATTAACCTCTACATCCAAATCGGAAAGGCCGGTAATCTCTGTTTGATTGGGTCCAACGGAACGGACCTGAACTTTATCGACACTACCAGAAAATTCTCTGAGAAGCAAACGATCCAGAAACTTTCTGCTTTGCTTAACACCGGTATTGGCCACCAAAATGATTCGGTCAGTGTTCTGAATTTCAAGAACAAATACAGACATATCAGCCAATACAGATGGTAATATGTTCCAGACTACATCCGCATTCTCATGGACCAATAATCGAAGTGTCTCGGCCTTCCTGTCTTCGAGCACCGAAACCTTAAAGATGCCTTCACCACTCAGTCTGGCGGTTTGAAACTCAATTTCAGACAGTCCAACGCCTTCAATCTGATCCTTGTATTTCTGGTATTCTTCAAACTCAAGCCAAAGCTGATAGGCTCTTAACTGTTCCGGACCCAGATTTGGTGGTGACGATGGGTCAGATTCTAAGTCACCAGGTACAACGAACTGCTCCGGTTCCGGTAGCGGCGAAAGTCCAGGCGGAACTTCCAAAGGATCTGAAAGCTTCGCACCCGGTAGCAGAGAAACACTCTTGCCTCCGAACTCTGCACACCCGACAATCAGTAGGGTACAAGCGACTACCGTTGTAAGTATTTGAAATCGTTTTGTCTTTAGTTGAGATGATTCAGTCATTACAGTGACCCTTCTAGTTCAGCGATTCAGCAGCAGTGTTTGACAAACCCATTAGCCAATCCGTTCCAGGACGCCATCCAATTCGTCCAAGTTTTGATAATTGATCTTAATGTGCCCTTTGCCCTTTCGATCATGAATGGTAACTTTCGCCGCCAGACGTTCGGATAATTTGCGTTCAAGGTTCAATATATCGGCATCGACCTTGCTTTTTTGCTGCTTACCCCCCGTCGATTTTCGTTTGTGCCAGTTTTTGACCAGGTCTTCGGTATTTCGTACCGACAGCATCTTGGATACCACAATTCCAGCTGCCTCAATTTGATCCTGATCGCTCAGTGCTAACAGCACCTTCGCATGTCCTGCTTCAATCTGGCTCTGAGCAAGCATATTAAATACTGGTTGTGTAAGACTTAGCAAGCGGATTAGATTCGTTACCGATGCCCGCGACAATCCGACACTGGCGGCAATTTCAGCGTGCGTCATGCCAAATTCATCAATGAGGCGCTTCAGAAGACGGGCGACTTCGGTAACATTGAGATCTTCGCGCTGAATATTTTCGATCAGCGCCAATGCCATCGCATCCTGATCTGCAATTGATCGCACGATTACCGGTACTTCATGTTGCGCCGCCATCTGTGCTGCACGCCAGCGCCGCTCACCAGTGATAATGTCGTATTGATCACCATCCGATGCGCGAACAACTATGGGTTGAATAATCCCATGCGCAACGATCGAATCAGCGAGTTCCCGGATTGAAGATTCGCTGAACTGGGTACGAGGCTGAAAGGGCCCAGGCCGCAGTTTTTCGATCGCAATCATCTCGATACCACTTGGACCGGGCTTAGAAAACGTGTGACTGGGTTCGACTGAGCCAAGCAATGCATCCAGACCTCGGCCCAGCTTGTCGCGGCTTGTCATATGTCTGATTCCTGATTTAATAACTCACCCGCGAACGCCATGTAAGCTATTGTTCCTAAACAGTTTTTATCGTATTCAAGGACAGATTTTCCGTGACTGGATGCCTCAGCAAGCCGCACATTTCTAGGAATGATTGTTCGGTACAGTTTAGCATCAAAATGAGCCTTCAACTGATCAGATACTTCACGGCTTAATTTATTTCGAGTGTCATACATAGTTCTGAGAATGCCATTCAGTTTAAGGTCAGGATTGAAATTGCGCTGCACAGTTTTGATTGTAGAAAGCAGTTCAACAAGCCCTTGCAATGCAAAAAATTCACACTGTGTAGGAATAATTACACTGTCGGCAGCAACCATTGCATTGATAACCACAATATTCAGGGATGGAGGGCAATCCAACAGAATCCAATTATATTCTTTGCGTACGCTGCTTAGCGAATCCCTGAGTTGGAACTCGCGTCGGTGTACAGTAATCAACTCAACTTGAGCGCCAGCAAGATCCCTGTTCGCTGGAACAATATCAAAGCCCGCTTCATTGGAAACGATGGCATCTTCAATAGATTCGAGACCCAACAAGGCTCCATACACACCGCGTTGGCCGTCTACTGGGTCAATTCCAACACCCGTAGTCAAATTGGCCTGCGGGTCCAGATCAATGGCCAATACCTTACGCTTGGCTCTGGCAAGCGTGGCTGCGACATTGATCGCTGTTGTTGTTTTGCCGACACCGCCTTTCTGACTCGCAACTGCGATTACGCTGTTCATAATTCAATCCTCACGACTGAACTGGGTGTTTCAATATCACGCAGTGGCGATCGCTATCAAGGTAGGGCACATCGACTTTTTTAACTTCCACTCGACAGGGTATTTTGAGCGCTGCGAGTTCCGCCTCAGGCTTTTTCCCTTTCATTGCAATCACCCTGCCGCGCTTGGTTAATACTGGTAACGCAAATTCCGCAATCGCAGAAAGTGAACCAAGACTCCTGACCAGCGCAGTGTCGAAACCGCCTCTGGAGGAATAATTCTGAATGCGCTGGTGAACAACCTCAACATTATCAAATCCAAATTTTGCGATGGCATGACGCAGAAACTGCACTTTTTTGCCTTTTGCATCCAGCAACACAACCTGAATATTTGGCCTCACCAAAGCCACCGCAATGCCTGGAAAACCCGCACCGCTACCAATATCAATAATACGCTGACCCTGAATGTGTCCAACGATCGCTAGACTATCTAAAAAGTGTTTAATTACAACACCCTCCAGTGTTCGAATCGCTGTCAGATTCCTGCGCAGATTCCACCTGAGCAGAAGTTCGGAATACGCTATGGCGCACTCAATTTGTCCGTCGGTCAGATCCAATGACATCATCGACGATGCTTGCCGCATTCGATTTGCCATAGTAACATGCGCATCGTTGCCACAGGCCTCTTCCCTTGCCTGTTGAGCCAGCCGTTCTGAGGTTTCACCAAGTTCCGCTGAACGGACCATATTTCAAAGATTACCGTTAAGTCACCGGTTCGGGTTTTTGCATGGTCTCTTTTTTCAGGTGTACGGCCAGAGCCGATACCGCTGCTGGTGTAACACCAGGGATTCTGGATGCAAGACCTAAATTCTGTGGACGATGCCGGTCCAACTTCTGCCGCACCTCATTCGACAGTCCATGGACTCTAAAATAGTCAATGGCTGAGGGTAAATCGACACTTTCCAGCTTCATTGTTTTACGAAGCGCCGTTTTTTGACGCTGAATGTAGCCTTCATAACGCGCTTCTATTTCAAGCTGTTCCTGCACTGAGCGGTCAGTAATCGGATCACCGGCGCCTGGAAGCTGCATAATTGCGTCGTAGTTCACTTCGGGATCTCTCAGAAGAGCATACAGCGTTGTTTCACTCGTCAATGCACGGCCCATGATTTTTTCGCTGACCGCCTGTGTATCAGCCGTTGGTGTAACTTTAACAGCCTCAAGGCGGGAACGTTCACTCTCAAGTAAGTTACGCTTATTGTTGAATATTTTCCAGCGTCGATTGTCTACCAGCCCAATTTCACGCCCTATTTCGGTCAAACGAAGGTCCGCATTGTCTTCACGCAGCAGCAGTCGATTCTCTGCACGCGAGGTAAACATACGATAGGGTTCATCGGCACCTTTCGTCACCAGATCGTCGATAAGCACGCCTATATAAGCCTGATCTCGCCTGGGCCACCATGTCTCCATGTCCTGAGCCTGTCGGGAGGCATTAAGTCCAGCAATCAAGCCCTGGCACGCGGCTTCTTCATAGCCAGTTGTACCGTTGATCTGGCCTGCGAAAAAAAGCCCGCCAAGAACTTTTGTTTCGAGACTTGGGTGCAGATCCCGCGGGTCCAAAAAGTCGTACTCAATCGCATAACCTGGACGAGTAATCACTGCATTTTCAAAGCCTTCGATGGATTTGACAAAGTCACACTGTGCTTCAAAAGGCAGGCTAGTTGAAATTCCGTTTGGATAAATTTCATATGAATCAAGACCTTCGGGCTCAACAAAGATCTGATGAGAGGTGCGTTCCGCAAATCGAACCACCTTGTCTTCGACTGACGGACAGTAGCGCGGTCCAATAGAGTCGATAGCACCACCGTACATCGCCGATTCATGCAAATGCTTGCGAATGATGTCGTGCGTCCTCTCGTTGGTACGAGCGATATGGCAGGATACCTGACGCGGATGCTCATCGACAGAGCCGATAAAAGAAAATACCAGTGTTGGTTGATCGCCGGGCTGCTCAATCAGTCTTGAATAATCAATGGTTCGACCATCGATTCGGGGAGGCGTACCGGTTTTGAGACGTTCCACGTGGAACATCATGTCTCGCAACCTGACAGCCAGCCGATTCGACGGTGCATCGCCGGCACGGCCTCCACTTCGCTGCTGAAGACCGACATGCAAAATACCGCCTAGAAAAGTGCCTGTCGCAAGAACCACGCTTCTAGCGCTTATTTGAACACCAAATCGGGTAACCACACCCGTCACGCGATCACCATCAATCACCAGATCATCGACTTCCTGCTGAAAAAAGGTCAGATTGTCCTGCTCTTCCAACATCTTTCGAACAGCCGATCGGTAAAGCGACCGATCTGTCTGGGCTCTCGTGGCGCGTACCGCCGGCCCTTTTCGAACATTTAACCGACGAAACTGAATCCCGCTACGGTCGGTCGCATGCGCCATGAGACCACCCAGTGCATCAATTTCACGAACGATATGTCCCTTGCCGATTCCGCCAATTGCTGGATTACAGGACATTTGTCCAATGGTTTCAATGTTTTGGGTCAATAGCAGTGTACGACTACCAGTCCGAGCCGCGGCCATCGCGGCTTCAGCACCGGCATGACCACCACCCACAACAACGACATCGTAATTCATCATTGACGGCATGACGATGCTCCCAACTCGAATAAAGGTGCAACACACCCCAGACTCGCAGGACAGGAGCCTTTAATATTGCTGAACGTGAATCTAGTCATGTAACGAGGTCTGTTAAGTGATGCGTAAATACTTGAAATTAGGACATTAAGCGACAGTTCTTCAAGTCTTGCGGTTGAACCCGCGGTTCGGATTGTGCATTATCCACCAAATTCAATTCTCTGAATGCTTCAATTTCAACTGAGATTACCCAGTAGAGCCTGGCTTACGCTTTTTGCCTGCCATAATAATTTTCAACCGATGCCGTTTAATCGCAAAGTAATGGCATCATTAGTCTTTATTATCAATATCTTATCACTATATCACTGGTGACTGGACGAAGCTGAAGACGATACTCCAGTTTGTCATTGATTGGAGTAGTAGTCGTAGTTCGACTGAATATGTTGAGTAAAGGCCCAGGCTTCAGAAAAAGTCAACCTGTCCTCATCAGGAAAAATTACTCTGGTGTAAAGACCTTCTGACCGCTCTCTTTTGAGTCGTGCCAATACTGCTTCAAGCTCCTCGCGCGATACACGAACTGCGGCAGCCTCACCTGGCAACCGATAGTGAAATACGTTTTGACCTTCAAGTGACTTGTTGAATATCACATCGACAACATAGCGGTTAACTGGACTTCGCGCAGGCCGCAATAGAATTTGACGCTCCTCCTGAAGTTCAACAATTTCACTTTGAAGCTGTTCAACTTCACCACTTCTTGATGTCAATGCGGTTTGTAGATTGGCCAATTCTGCCAGCCGCTGCTGATAGGCCTCGCGCAATTCGGTAATTTCGTGGTCGCTTTTCACACCCGTCTGAAACAATTCTTCCTTCTCTGTCTGCAGACTTTCAATCCTTTCGTCCCGAGTCTTTAAATCAGCACTCAATTGCGCCATTACAGATTGCAGAGTTTCAAACTGCTGTTGTCGGTCCGCCTGCAACCTGCGACTGTAGTCAAGCTCTCGCAGCAAGTCTTCATTTTCAATCGTTATCTGCTGTATCGTCCGCTCAAGTTCCACCAGTTGCTGCTGCTGTTGGGCGATTCGGTTCTGGTCCTGTAATTTATCTGTTAGTAATTGATCTATTTGACTTTTTGACTCATCGCTGGAAGTGCTTAGCGCGCTGACTTCGTCACTTAGTGTGGCAACTTTCGCATTAAGAGAATTGATCTTGTCGTTGCGCTCCTGTAGATCCAGTCTCAAGGAACTAATCATTTCAACTGCGGACACCATCTGTTCCTGTAATCGCGCCAGACTACGCTCGTTTTCAATGAATTCCGACTCCATCCGACCAAGATCAGCCAAACGTTCTGTGTAGAGCGCCTGTAGCGCGGCAAGTTCCTGTTTCTGGCTTTCTATGGTCTGCGTACTCTGTGACTCAGATTCAGTCAGACGAGCGATGTCGGCTTTCTGGCTTTCACTCAAGGCTGCACTGGCCAATCGAACCTTCTGCAATTCCTCTAACGCTGCTTCTAGCTCCGATTGAGTACGAACCAGGTCCCGATCCCTCGCTATAAACTCTGCTTCAACTCGATTCAACTCTACAAGCCTTTCATCGTACAGCGCCTGTAGCGATGCAAGTTCCTGCTGCTGACGTTCGATAGTCAGTGCGCTCTGTGTCTCAGACTCAGTCAGTCTCGTTATGTCAGCCTGCTGGGTATCGCTCAATGCTGCGCTGGTAATCTTCACTTGCTGCAATTGGCTCAACACCTCGTCCAATTGAGACTTTGTTCGCGCCAGTTCACGCTCTCGGTCGAGAAAATTCTCCTCTATTCGATTGAGTTCCGCCAAGCGTTCAGCGTACAGTGCCTGTAGCGATGCAAGCTCCTGCTGCTGACGTTCGATAGTCAGGGCGCTTTGCGTCTCAGACTCAGTCAGTCTCGCTATGTCGGCCTGTTGAGTCTCACTTAATGCCGCACTTGATAACCTCACTTGCTGTAAATCTGTCAACGCTCGATCCAATTCGGACTTGGTTCGTACCAGTTCGCGCTCCTGTTCAAGGAATTGCGCTTCTGCTTGAGTGAGTTCTGTCAGCTGTTCAGCTTGTAAAGCCTGCAATGACGCAAGCTCCTGCTGCTGGGATTCAATGATGCGTTCACTTTCCGCATGGTCCACCTGAAGAGCTTCAAGATCCCTTAGCAATCCGATTTGCGATTCAGTTAACTGAACTACCTGGTCTGATTTAACGTTTAGCTGACGCTCGATATCGGAAATTTCAGCAGCTCGCTGTGTTAATGTTTCGCGCAACTGTGCCTGTGACTCCTGTTGGCGTTCAATAGTCAGCCCTTGTTCCAGTCTAACGGCCTCCAATTGCTCTACAACACCCTGCAACTGTGCACTGGCAAGTTTCAAACTCTGGATTTCATCCTCTCGACTGACCAGACCGGTGCGAAGTTCCTCCACCGCTGCAAGACTCTCGCTATACGCCTGTTCCAGTTCTTCCAACTCAGTCAACCGCTCTGCCAACTCGGCACTCTGCTGCTTTGTGGCCTCAGATAGCGCAGCAATCTGTTCGTCCTTCAGGCCCGATTCAGCAATCAAGTCTTGAATTTTGACTTCGCTTTCCGCTCTGACTTTTTCAAGTACTGCAATCTGATTGCGCTGTTCTGTCTCAAGTGCCTGTAGATCGGCGAGAGTGAGACGCAACTCCTCCACTTCACTGCTTCGCTGGCTTAAATGCTCTTCCAGAGCCGCCAACTGGTTCTGCTTATCAAGAAGACCTGTTTGCAGTGTTTCCAGTTCTTCCGCTCGTGTTTCGATCAGCGAATTCAGCTCAGTTATGGTCAGGTTCATCGAACTGACTTGTTCTGTCAACTGATCGCGATGGCCTCGAATCTCCTGAAGACTCTTGGTTAAGCTGCTGACTTCAGCGTCAAGCTGCTGTTGGACTTGATAGAGTTCAGCGGTTTCAATTTCCAGTTCAGAAATTCGGGCGCCACGTTCTTTTGACAATTGCTCAAGTTCTGCCTTTTGAAACTCTGTGAGACTGAGTTGCTCTTTGGTTTGTTCAATAATTTCAGCAAGATAGGTGGCTCTCTCTCGTAAAGACTCAGTTTCCGAAATAGCCTGGCTGCGCGCCTCAGAAGCGAGTTCCATATCTTCGCCTAACTGGATATTACGCAGCATGAAAATAACCGCCGCCATAAGAAATATCATCACAATGACCATCATGATGTCAGTAAATGATGGCCAGATACTGTCGTCAGAATGACTACTTTCAGTGGCGCGGTGAACGCGCAGGTCAACGAATCCGCCAGAGTTCCCCGTCATAACGGTGGTTGGACCTTAGCTCCTAATCAGAATTGGAATCGTCCCGCAAACGGAAACCAGCTCGCAGAATGCTCCGAATATCACTTAGCAAATGCATGTTCTGTTCGTTGAGCTTTTCAAAATTATCCAGCATCTCCTTTTGCGCGACACCAAGGGACTGAATTTGATTGATGAAGGAATTGAATTTGTCGATCGTCTCAACCGTGCTGGCCAACATCTCACTCAATGCCTGCTCTGGTGAACGGGTTGCAACCTGATAGCGCGGAATCATCTGAGTTGCAGTCTCATGCTCTACCCAACCCAGGATGTAAGACTGGGTGTCGAGTAACTTCAGGTAAAAATACCCGAACATAAAATATGACACAATCGCAGTCATCGTCGTTGAGAGCGCGGTCGACATTCCATGAATCACAATATCAATGCCGCGCAAACTTTCTGTTGCCGACATTGCCGTCGATGCGCCGAGCAGTGCTACGGTCAGCGATACAATCGTACCAAAGACACCTGCCAAAATCAGTATGTTATTGATAAATTTGACAAAACTTGTCTTGCTCGTCTCTCGGGCGAGCAACGTTGAAGCTAGCGCATTGTGGTTGATTTCAGTTCGTGCTCTGAAAAATCCAGCGATGGTCCAATAACGCTGACCAATGATGGAATCTTTCGGCAGGACATCCCCTATATCTTCTTCCCTTCCGGAGGCGATGGCACTGGAAAAAGCATTCATCGCCACTTCTTCCTTCCGGTAGTGAACAAAAAGATGGATCATCCGCCCCATCCCAACCAAAAACAATACCAAGATTGCGCTATTGATCACCCACCCAACTCTGGTGAGTTGATTTTCAATATACAAATCCGACAGATAATCGAATTGCCATATGACGACGGCAACAAGAAGGGCCAGAACAACAGCAATCTGGATCAAAATTCGTTCTGATTGATTTTTTCGCATTTTTGCACTGATGGTAGGCTTTTTCCTTGCAGGGGTTTTCAAATAGTTTACTCCCAATTTGATGAGTTCGCTCTATTTCCCGATACAAAAGCTGGCAAATATTTCACCTAGCAACTCATCGGCTGATCGAATGCCAACAATTTTGCCAAGCTCATCCATTGCATCTCGCAAATCCTGTGCCGCCAGTTCTCCAGACTGATTATTACTGAGCGCAGCATGCGCACTGACCACATAACTCAGCGCATTTTCAATCGCCTCAAGGTGTCGCCTTCGTGCAAGAAACATACCTTCATCGCTTGCTGTAATGCCTGCGAAGACCCGAATGTGGTCGCGAATTGCATCAATCCCGAATGCATTCTTGGCGGATATTGCGACCTCATTCGCCTGACATCCGGTTGGAGATGGAACAAAAGAATCATCAAGATCTATTTTATTCCACACAATCAACAATTTAGAATCTTCTATTTTGCCCAAATTTTCACGGTCCGTGTCACTGATGTCTTGCGTAACATCTATCAGATACAGTACGAGGTCTGCATCACCGATGCTTTGCCAAGCGCGTGATATACCTTCTTGTTCGACGGGATTGTCACTAACGCGAAGACCAGCAGTATCCGTCAGGCCAACCGCCAGACCCTCAATGTCAACGACAAGATCCACCGTATCCCGGGTGGTTCCGGCATAGGGTGTCACAATTGAGCGCTCAAGACCGGCGAGTTGGTTTAGCAGGCTTGACTTTCCAGCATTGGGCAACCCCGCAATGACGACTTCCATCCCCTCGCGCATCACCTTTCCCCTCTCTGCAGAATCCAACAGATCGGCAAGTTCATTTCTAATCCCAACTACTGACGTGATCAGTTGCTGATCATCCAGAAAATCAATCTCTTCGTCCGGAAAATCAATGGCAGATTCAACATAGATTCGCAGATTCTGCAGTTGATCCATGATTTGAGATACTTTTTCAGAAAAGTCTCCCTTTAGCGAACGCAGTGCACAACGTGCCGCAGCTTCAGTCGAACTGTTGATCAAATCGACAACCGCCTCAGCCTGGGCGAGGTCCATTTTCGAGTTCAAAAAAGCACGACGGGTGAATTCCCCAGGTTCAGCAGTGCGAGCGCCTAAATCAAGCACTCTTGCCAACAGCATACCAAGCACCACCGGGCCGCCGTGACATTGAAATTCAACAACGTCCTCGCCAGTGTAGGAGTTTGGTGCTGGAAAATAAAGCAATATTCCCCGGTCAATTTCACCACCCTCGGCATCGCAGAAAATACGATAGCCGGCGTTTCTCGGCGCCGGTACCGAACTACTCAGGCGGGTTGCGATTTCTGCTGAATCGGGTCCGGAAAGACGAACAATTCCAATGCCACCCACGCCGGCGGGTGTTGATACGGCAGCAATCGTATCGGTATCACCACCATCTATTCCGCGATCAGTTTGCGGGTGATATACCACTGCTGCGCAATTGAAAGGATGTTATTGACCAACCAGTAAAGCACAAGTCCGGAAGGAAACCACAGGAAAAATACTGTAAATACAATAGGCAGTGCCATCATGATGTTTTTCTGCATTGCATCCAGCGGAGTTGGATTCAGGAACTGCTGGGCAAACATGGAGGCACCCATCAGGACTGGCAACACATAAAAGGGATCTGAGCGGGAAAGATCTGTCAACCAAAAAATAAACGGTGCCTGTCGAAGTTCCACACTTTCCAGCAACACCCAGTAGAGCGCAATGAACACTGGAATTTGGATAAGAATCGGCAAACAGCCTCCCAGGGGATTGATCTTCTCTTTCTTGTAGATCTGCATCATCTCCTGGTTCAGTTTCTGTTTGTCATCTCCGTACCTCTCCTTAAGTGTCTTAAGGCGCGGCTGTAGTTTTTTCATTCTCGCCATCGATTTGTAACTGGCTGCCGATAGCGGGTAAAAGACTATTTTGACCAGTAAGGTCAGAACGATGATGGAAAAACCCCAGTTCTGAATAAAGTCGTTGATTCTATCCAGAATCCAGAAAAGTGGAGATGAAACAGGCGTCAGCCATCCGTAATCGACGGTCAGAATCAGACCCTCAGCCGGGTCTTTGATCCGGTCTTGTTCCTTGGGACCCACATAAAGTCGGGTGTTGATCGACCCAACTGAGTCATTGGCAACCGTCAATGGGCTCTGCGATATGTATCCGACCTGATAGCGCATATTTGCACCGTGCCCGTCCAGCGGCCCCGTATAAAAGCGATAGGGGGCATTTTCTTCAGGCAGCCATGCGGTCACAAAATAGTGCTGCAACATAGCAACCCACCCCGACTGGGTTAGAAATTCAGGTCGCTCATTTCGAATTTCTTTGAAATCAACCTTATCGTACTTGTCTTCCGGGGTATAAATTGCTGCACCTTGATAACTTGGCAGCGCCCTAAGGAAAAGGAAGCCTTCGCCATCAGGCTGATGCTCGGTGGATACATACTGTCCGTAGTCATATCCTTGCCATTCACGACCGCTCTTGTTTGAAATTTGATATTCAATATCAATTAAGTAACTGTCGCGGTGAAAGGTAAACAGTTTGATGTACTCGACTCCATCAGGCGATTCCCAGTGCAGTGGAACTTCGATGAAGTCTGCCCCCTCAGCCAATGTATATGACTGTAACTCTGCTTGAAATTGGGTCTTGTGGTTTGGAAATTCAAAATCATTACCGACTAATCCGGATTGTGCAATCAGGACTTCAGGCGGCTGATCTTTAAGCAGTCTGAACGGCACATCCGGCATCTCAACTTCAACCGGGTATTGAATTAAACGAGTATCTTTTAACTGTGCACCAAGTGTATCGATTCTAACCTTAAGCAGATCAGTCTCAACAGATACGATTGTGCCTGATTCATCTGATGTAGTGGGTAGAACAGTTTGAGGAAGGGGAGTGGCGGATGAATCTGGCGCCTGAGGCGTAGTTGATGTTTCCGCCTGCGGTCTGGGCTCCGGAGTCTGCGGTAATTCTGCATCGACTACCGATTCAGTCGGGAGCGTATTGATTTGCGGTGTATTCTGAAAATCAACCCATGCCTGCCAAATCAGCAGCAGTATCAAGCCTAGCGAAATAGCCAGAAGCGCGCGGCGAAAATCCATCATTTCTGTTCAGTCGTTCCTGGAACCGGATCATAACCACCCGCATTCCACGGATGGCAGCGTCCAATCCGGCGTAGTGCGTACCAGCTGCCCTTAAGTGCACCGTGTTTTTCGATCGCTTGCAACGCGTAGCTAGAACAGGTCGGATGAAAACGGCAACTTGGCGGCATCAGAGGGCTGATCGCATAACGATAGAACTTCACTGCAAAAATGAACAGTCGTTTCATGATTCCAGTTTTCCTAACAGCTTGACAACGCTTCCAGACAACTCATCATTAGTCGCAGTTTCGCAAATGCGATTAGCGATAACAATCAAGTCCATGTTTTTCAGTTTATGTCGATTCAGTCTGAACGCTTCGCGTAGTTGGCGTTTGATACGATTGCGGTTGACAGCTTTTCGCGACACCCGGCGGGAGACGATGATTCCGATCCTCGAATCAAACTGATCGTGCTTGTATCGAACCAGTATGCGGAAATGGCGATTTGAGACTTTTTTATGCTGACTGAAGACTGCCCTAAATTGTGCAGAACCTGTCAATCTGCAACGTTTTGGGAGTTGGTATTCTAACTTTTGCTCTTGAATTTCATGCACTTAGACGTGAACGACCCTTGGCTCGGCGCGAATTGATCACTGCGCGTCCGCCACGTGTACGCATCCGTGCTCTAAACCCGTGCTTGCGCTTTCGTTTTAAATTGCTTGGCTGAAAGGTGCGTTTCATAGTAATTAACTGGCTTCAATATACACAAAAGAGGCTTGACGACTACCAGCCGAGATCGTAACATCTGCTTCAGTCATCCGCAAAATCGAATGGAAAATTATAGCAAACGAAAATTTTGTAAACTGAGTGAAAATTACCAAAACCGCGAGTGTATTATTGTTGTAAGATAGCAGTTCACGATTAGTTACAACATCTGCGCTTGGCCATGTCCTGCAAGGTGCGGATTTGAAACGAAAATCAAATTTGAGCCTCACTTCGTCACTCTTAACAGGGTTGTCGAATTTTACTTGAAGAAACATTTGAGCCACATTCCAATGGTACCCTTGAATCTTTGGGAGAGCATCTTAGAACAGCTGGAGCTGGAGGTTAGTGAAAAAGACCGCCACGCTTGGCTGCGTACATTGAGTGCCGATTCAGAAAACGGTGTACTGGTACTTAGGGCTCCAAATGCTTATGTCAAATCCGGCATTGAATCCAAATGGCTGGACAGAATTACTGAGTTAGCCTGTGCTTACCAGGGCGACCGTGTTGCAGTGAAGATCGAATTGGAATCGGGAAACGGTTCTTCTCATCGTAATCGGACCAAACCAAGTAACTCCACCAGTAAATCAAAAGGCCCGAAAAAACTGCCGTACGGATTCAGCCAGTTAAACCCGGACTTCACTTTTGAACAACATATTGTTGGCGAATCAAACCAGCTCGCAAGATCTGCTGCGGAGGCGGCGAGCAGAGACCCTGGTCAAAGGGAATACAATCCGCTGTTTATCTATGGTACCGTTGGTATTGGCAAAACTCATTTGATGCAGGCGGCAGGGCATGCACTAGAGTCGAATTTTCCGAATGCGAAGGTTGGCTACGTTAATGCCCAAAATTTCGTACAGCACACCATACAGGCCATCATGCAACGCAACAATAACGCTGCTGAGCGAATGAAATCCGCCTACCGAGAACTGGATGCGTTGCTGATTGATGACATACACCTGTTTTCGGGCGGTGAATCTTCCCAGAGCGAGTTTCTGCAAACATTCAATTTGCTGCTTGAGGGCGGTAAACAGGTGATTTTAACCAGCGATAAGTTTGCAAGGGAACTTGTCCATGTTGAAGAACGCATTACTTCAAGACTGAGCCAGGGTTTGACCGTCCGAATCAGGCAGCCAGAGTTGGAAACCCGGATTGCGATTTTGGAAACCAAGGCTAGATTGCGGTCGATTACGCTAGCACCCGAGGTTTTGAGATATTTGGCAGACAACATCACTGCCAGCGTCCGGGAACTCGAAGGTGCTCTTAACAAGCTGGCAGCCACACACCGCCTTACAGGAAAAGATATTACGGTCGGATTTGTCAGGGAACAGTTGGCAGATTTTCTGGAATATGATGCGCGACCGATTACCGTTGAATTCATACAACAAACGGTATCACACTTTTATGGCATCAGGCATTCGGACATGCTCTCCAAAAATAGACGAGGCGACTTGGTGTCAGCACGTCATGTTGCTATGAGCCTGGCACGTGAGTTTACCAGTAACAGCCTGCCTGAGATCGGCAAGGCATTCGGGGGTAGGCATCATGGAACGATTATTCACGCACAAAAGAGAGTTAAAGCGCAAATGAAAGAAAACAGGCGATTCAAGGAGGAATACGAAAACCTGCAGGACCAATTCAGACGGTAACCGGTCAGTTCAACTATTCCATAACCGGCTTCCTGTCAAATTTTTGCGAAGTCTCCCGAACACCCCATTTTCGCTAGTTTCGTATGAGCCTGGAGCGGCTTCCCTGACTCACTGTTTTCGATGGAATGGTTAAGCACCCGTCGCGAAGATCTTTCCTCCTTATTTGTGCTTGAAACTCAACGGAAATTTATCAATTAACAAGGATTAAGTGTATAATTTGCTAACAAATGTGAATAACTAGATACGGATTTTGTTCGAGTTGAAATCCATCCACATTCTTCCACAGTTTCTTCACCATTTTCTTCACAGAATTCTGCTCTCTATCTCATTGATAAAAGGTGAGTATTGAGGTTTTTGACACAATTTGCAAGCCTAATAAAAAAAGAAAATATTTAATAAACAACTTTACTGGTTACCATGCAATTCCTGATTGAAAAAGATGCGATTATTGATCCTTTGACCCGAGTTTCATCGGTCATTGATTCCGGCCCAACAATTCCGATCCTGTCGCAGGTTTTGATTGAGTCAAATAGTGAGGGTATTCGCCTGTGGGGTTCCAACATTGATATGGAAGCCAGCGAGCGAATTGTTGATGTTGATGTCGCTGCTGAAGGCAAGTTTGTCTGCTCTGCGCAGTTGTTACTGGAGTATTGTCGTCGTCAGCGAAATGGCAGTCGACTGAGCTTTTTTCGTAGCAACAGGGATTTGGTGGTTGAGAATATTGATACGGCTGTATCGGGTACTCCGTCCGAGGCCAATGGGGATGCATCGGAGGATTTTAAGAATGCATTTACCGAAACATTACTGGATCCCGACGATTTTCCATATCTCAGTGTTGGTGAAGATGAGTGGGCGCTGCAGTTTGATATTGATCGTTTTGCGTTGCGCAGCATTCTTAAGCGGACGGAGCATGCGATGGGACTCAACGAGCCGCGTATGTATTTGAATTCCACTTTATTGGAGGTTTCGAATACTTCAGTACGCGCGGTTACGACAGACAGCCATCGCCTGGCAATCAGCGAAACGAAGCTGGATACAGATATTGGCGATGCATTTTTTCGACATCGTGCTGTGCTACCGAGGAAAACTGCACTTGAACTCAGTAAAGTACTCGGAACCTTGACTTCAAGAGTAACAGTAAAGATCAAGAACACTCACATTCAGGTGTCGACGCCTTATTACTCGTTTACTTCGAAGCTACTGGAAGGCGCATTTCCGGATTGGCGCGCGGCAGTTCCGGGGGATCTGGAACTGGCGTTTCGTGCTGACAGAGAGGAACTTGCTAATGGCTTGAGGACGGTCGGTATTCTCGGCATGTCACAACGGGATCCAAACAAAGGGCGAATTGCGGCCAAAGTAGATGTGGGCAACGGCCGGCTGGACATTCGAGCCGACATTGTTCAAAAGAAAGTTGAACACACAATGAATGTAGAAGAGAATGTTGAAAAACACGTGTTCCAGATCAATTACAGATACCTGTTAGACGCGCTCGAAGCAATGTCCGATTGCGAGAACGTCGATGTGTATTTGCGGGATACTCAGTCCGCCTGCCATGTGAAGTTTCCTGAAGATGAATCAACCAGTTTTCTGGTTATGCTTCTGAAAGACAGTTAGTGTTCGCAAAAGCAACACAATAATCCAGTAACTTTCGTTCGCGCGATATGCGTTCGCCAGCCAATCCAACGCACTCAACATAGCCTCATTGGATAAGATGACAGAAAACAAGAACAACGGAAGTTCTTACGGAGCCGAAAACATTAAGGTTTTACGCGGCTTGGAACCAGTCCGTAAACGTCCTGGCATGTACATTGGTGACACCGATGACGGAACCGGATTACATCACATGGTGACCGAAGTCGTTGACAACTCGATCGATGAGGTTTTGCAGGGATTTTGCGACCGGATTATTGTAATTATTCATGCAGACGGGGCGGTTTCCGTTGAAGATAACGGCCGAGGCATTCCGACGGATATCGTTAAAGAAGGCGGACCAAACGGCGAAGATATGCCTGGTGCGACAGTTGTGATGACTGTTCTGCACGCCGGTGGCAAATTTGACGACGAGTCGTACAGTGCTTCAGGAGGCTTGCATGGTGTTGGCGTATCTGTGGTGAATGCACTTTCGGAAAAGCTGCACATGACGATCCACCGGGAAGGCGAAGTTCACTATCAGGAATTCGTAAACGGTGAACCCGTCGAACCGATTCGGGCAACGGGTCACTCCAACAAGACCGGAACCACAATCCTTTTCAAACCGTCGGATGAGTATTTCAGCGACACTGAATTTCATTTTGAAATTATTCATCAGCGGTTGCGGGAGTTGGCCTATCTGAATTCTGGCATTCATATTGAACTTTACGATGAGCGTGACGGGCGTCGAGAGGTCATGAAAAACGATGGTGGCATCGTACAGTATGTAGCTGATCTGAATCACTCGCGCGACCCTATCAACCACGACGTGATTTCGCTGTCTGGTGAACGTGACGGTGTGGTTGTTAACGCAGCTCTGCAGTGGTGCAATAACTATTACCAGGATAATTCCCGAAGTTACACGAATAATATCTATCAACGCGATGGCGGCACCCATACGACAGGTTTTCGTAAGGGTTTAACCACCACAATAACCGCGTACATGGACGAGTTGGGTATCGGTAAAAAAATTTCAATCAATGGAGACGATATTCGTGAGGGTTTGACTTCAATTCTGTCGGTTAGGGTGAATGATCCCAAATTCTCCTCTCAGACAAAGGACAAACTGGTATCTTCATCTGTCGAAGGTGCAGTACGGCAAGTGGTTTCTCAAGGGCTGAATGAATTTCTGGTAGAAAACCCCAGAATAGCTCGCATGATTTGCGATAAAGTCGTTCACGCAGCTGCGGTTCGCGAGCGGGCACAACAGGCGCGAAAGGCCGCTCGAAAAAATGGCTTTGAATCAACCACCCTGCCTGGGAAACTGGCAGATTGTCAGGAGCAGGACCCGGCACTCAGTGAGCTATTCCTGGTTGAGGGGGAATCTGCTGGTGGTTCGGCCAAGCAGGCTCGAGATCGAAAATATCAAGCGATCCTGCCCCTCAAAGGCAAAATTCTTAATGTGCAGAAAGCTTCGATTGACAAGATTGTGGCGTCTGAAGAAATTCAAACACTGATTGCTGCACTGGGAACCGGTGTTGACAATGATTTTGAAATCGAAAATCTGCGCTATCATCGCATCATCATCATGACTGATGCGGATATCGACGGCTCTCACATTCGTACCCTGCTGTTGACATTTTTCTTCAACAAAATGCGTCGTCTGATCGAAGACGGACACCTGTATATCGCACAGCCGCCACTGTACAAGGCGAAGTACAAAAAGTCGGAAAAGTATCTTAGCGATGATAGTGAACTGGATGACTATGTTTTGGAGAATGCCCTGTTGGATGCGAAAGTCGAACTGATGAATGGTTCAGACAGTGCTGCAATTGTGCTTGAAAAGGAGGCGCTTGAAAAGCTTTGCCAGACTCGAATTAATGCTCGACTGGCAACCGAAAAACTGTCAAATCGCAACATTGACCCGCGGGTGCTGTCTGTCCTGAGTAAGCTGCAGCCACTTGATCCAGAAAAATTCGGTGACCAGGCTTATCTCGAATCATTCGTTGAAAAGATCTCAGAAGCATTGGAAGACGAACGCGGTGATTATTTTGTCGAGGTCATTCCTGCAGAACGTGAAGGGTCTGAGGCTCGCTACCACATTAAGTTTGTTAGAGAGCATATGGGAAGCCGTAAGGAGTCTTTAATAGACAAGCTGATTGTGAGCTCATCCAGCTACAAGCTGATGACTGCCCTGGCCAATGAAATGCACAAGCACGATGTATCGGCAGTTATTGCTCAGCGCGGTGCAAAATCCGCCAAACATGTTGATCTGACCGAAGCAGTAGACTGGCTGATGCAGGACGCCCGCAAGGGAATGACTATTCAGCGCTACAAGGGCCTTGGTGAAATGAACGCAGATCAGCTGCGCGATACCACCATGGATATGAATGAGCGCTTACTGCGAAAGGTTAAGATCGAAGACATAGTGGGTACCGAGGGAACTTTTGAAATTTTAATGGGTGACAAAGTGCCGCCTCGACGTGAATTTATTGAAACCAGAGCTCTCTCGGCAAAAAATATCGATATCTAGATTCGATACTTGAGTTCCCGCTGCCCCTAGCCTAGTGTAGCGTTTGCTTCGCAGACAGTACAAATAGTGGGATTGTGGCATCAAACTGCGCACCGTCATCGGCGATCATCTGGTAGCTTCCTTCCATCGTCCCGACCGGTGTCTCAAGCACGGTTCCGCTGGTGTACTGGTAAGACTCTCCCGGCATGAGGTGCGGCTGTTCACCAACGACGCCATCGCCGCGCACCTCCTGTACCCGTTCATCACTGTCTTTAACGATCCAGTGACGTCGAAGGAGTTGGGCGCCAACCCTACCATGGTTGGTAATGGTGATGGTATAGGCAAATACAAAGCGATCTTCGTTTGGACTTGAACGGTGATCAAGATAGTGTGTTTCAACACTTACGTGAATATCGTAGTCATCGGCCATTGCTGTAGCTCTCTGATGGTATTGTTGGTTCGCTTCTAATTGTCCTGTGATTCTTATTCTGATGCCTGAACTCTCATGTTTCGATAGCAATTCTGATGATAGTCGGCATCACCAAACAAGAGGCCAAGTGTGAATACTCGTTTAAGGTAGTGTCCAACGGGCATTTCATCCATCATTCCCATTGCGCCATGCAACTGCACGGCTTCTTCAGCATTGAGCAGTGCCGAGCGCGCGATTTCGCATTTGGCCGCTGAGATAATCATATCCTGTTCAGTTTCGTTTGCGGACTCGATCGCACGAGCCGCTTCACGGCGCATTGATTCAGCTAATTGACAGCGCATGAACATATCGACCATGCGGTGTTGAAGTGCTTGAAAGGAACTGAGTTGTTTTCCGAATTGCTGACGCGATTTTAGATATTCCAGAGTCATTTCAAATGTCGCTTCCATTGCACCCACCAGTTCAGCACATATGGATGCGTTCGCATATCTTATGGCACGTTTGACGATTGGCAATGTTTTCTGACCGCGAAGCAGAATCTGATTTCTGTTAACTTTAACGTCATTGAGCAGCACATCGGACATTCTCCCGCCGTCGTGTGTGCGATGATGAATCATTGCGACGCCCTGCTGATCGACTGGCACCAGGTAGAGAGAAAAATCAGCATTCTTATGTTCAGCTTCACTACGCGCCAAAACCAATAGTTCCGACGCAACGTTGCCGTAGAGAGCTGCGGTTTTCGTACCATTCAAAACAATAGAATCATCATTTTCACTCGCTGTTGTCGCAATGTTATCAAGATCATAGCGGACTTGAGATTCATAAAGCGCCGGAGATACAATGACCCCTCCTGCACCAATTCCGTCGAGAATCTCAGAGCGCAGTGATTCACGGTCAGATTCCTCAATGATCTTCGTCGAAACTACAGCGCTTCCAAGAAATGGGTTGACGAATAACGATCGACCAAATTCTTTCGTGAGTGTTGAAACCAATGCCATGTCTCCGCCCAACCCACCATAGTCTGCCGACATCGGCAACAGCATCCAACCGAGCTCAGCCATCTCTTTCCACTGTTGGGTAGAGTACCCTACTTCTTCGTGGATGATTTTTCGGCGTGCTTCGAAGCTGTAGTGATGGTCGAGAAACCGTCTGGCGGAGTCCTCAATTAGCGACTGCTGTTCGTAGAGTGATGTGTCTGTCATTACGACAGCCCAAGTTCGGCTTTGGCAATAATGTTGCGCTGAATTTCGTTTGAACCTGAATAAATGGGAGTCTTTCGATAGTTGAAGTAATTCCTCGTGGCATCTCCAACCTGGTAGGGGTTGTCAGCTTGAAGTTCGGTAAAGCTCCGAGCGATGTCAATTGCTGCGAAGTGGGCACTGGCTTCTGCTGTCAGGCGAAAGACATCCGACTGAATTTCAGTGCCGCGAATTTTTAGCAGTGAAGCACCGGTGTCCACCGATTCAGCCCGCTGGTCACCAAGCAGCAAGCGCCTTTCAGTCATTTCCAGTGCATGCAGGGAACGTTCAATTTTGCAGTAGCGCTCGGCAAAATCTACGTTGTCGATCAACCGCATTCCACCTGCAACGGGTGCGTACGCCAGCCGTGTGAGCCGCTTCATGCTGGCTTTGGTTCGAGATACCTCTGCTGTACCGAAGCGTTCCAGGCTCAATAGATACTTGCCGATTTCCCAGCCTTGTCCGGCCACGCCAACAACGTTCTCTTTGGGAACTCGCACCTGATCGAAGAACACCTGATTTACCTCGTGGGTATCTTCAAATATCTTGAGCGGTCGAATCGTTACCCCGGGTGAAGAAAGATCAATCATCAGGAACGAAATGCCTTGTTGTTTGCGTTCACCGCCGCCCGAGCGAAACAGTCCGAAAATCCAATCAGCGAGATGCGCATCACTGGTCCAAATTTTTGAACCATTGATCAAATACTTGTCGCCGTCTTCTGTCATTCGGCACTGCAATGAGGCGAGATCAGAACCAGAATCAGGTTCCGAAAAACCCTGACACCAAAAAATGTTTCCTTCAAGAATGTCCGGTAAAATGCGTTTTTTCTGTTCCTTGGTGCCATACTTGAAGAGCGTTGGTCCTAGCATGCCGACACCATAGATCATCAAACGCGGTGCATCATTCAAAGACAGTTCCTGTTCAAAAATATATTGCTGCTCATCGCTCCAACCCGGACCACCGTAGTGCTCTGGCCACGAAGGACAGCACCATCCACCCTGACCGCGCAAAATTTGATGCCAGCGTACTTGAGCCTCTCGTGGAAGGTCCATACGTTCGCAGGCAACCATTTGACGAATATCATCGGGCAGGTTTTGCTGGATGAACTGCCGAACAGTCAGTCGAAATTCTTCAAGTTCTGGGCTGAACTGAGGGGTGCTTAACATTCAATCTTTTTGACTTGTTCTACTTGGAAATTTCTGTTGGGTTCCTTCAATTTTATATCAGCGATATGGTTGGTTTATGCACCCTAGAGTTTCGAAATCAGATTGTAAATCCGTTCGCACGCCAACCGCAGGTTTTGGTCCGACTCGCCAATATTCATTCTAAGTATGCCTTCCCCACTCGGTCCAAATGCTGTGCAAGGTAGTAGTGCGACATCGTATTCATTGAGCAGCCGCCAGGCAAAATCGTTTCCATCAATTCCCAGGCCTCTAACATCGAATGTAACAAACATACCGACTTTTGATCCGCGTATCATCACCCCTGAAATTTCACTTAATTTGGAAATGACCCAGTTTCGTTTGCGGTTGATTTCATTTCGAATTGTCCCTTCAATATCCTCTGAGAGCGCGAGCGCTTTACTTGCGGCATCCTGGGTAAAAGGGGGCAGTCCATAACTCATGCAGAGCGACAGACTAAACAGTTTTTCGATCAGTGGCTCACTGGCAATAACCCAACCCACGCGCCAGCCTGTCATACGGTGAGATTTAGAGACGCTGGAGACGGTTACGCAATGCTCGAATGCGTCAGGCAGCGATGCAGGCGAACGAAAAGTGCCGGGTTCGGGGAAAAAAGCGTAAACTTCATCGGAAATCAGCCATATGCCTTTGTCCTTACATAAATTGACGAGATCGACAATGAGCATATCTGGATAAACCATGCCTGACGGGTTTTGTGGCGAATTAATTAGAATTGCACGGGTTTTATCCGTAATTCGGCTGGAAATATCATCAATTAATGGTAAGAAATCATTTTCCGGAAGTGTTGGTACTGCTGTAATTGCAGCTCCGCCAATTGAAAGTGTGGCTGGATAAGTTGCGTAATAGGGTTCGATCAGAATCGCTTCATCACCTTTTTCCAGGAGGCACAGTGATGTTGCAAATAAAGCGTTCTGAGCACCTGACATGATGGAAACGTTGGATGGTGAGACAGGTTTGCCCCAAAGTTTTGTATAACGAGCAGCGACTGATTCGCGCAGGTGTAGTTCACCGCCGATTTCACTATAGTGATGCCGTCCGTTGTTCAGACTGTCAACTGCGGCTTCAAGCACAGCCGCGGGTGTGGATTCAAGCATTTCCTGTCCGATTGAGAGAATAATCACGTTTTCGCCATTCAATTGGCGATTTGCTGCTGCGTAGTGAATTTCCCAGGCATCTGAGCCAGGCCCGTCAACGCGGTCAGTGAGGCTGGCAAACTTCATATTTCGGTTCCATCTATCAAAATATTTGACTCTAACTTAAATATAAAAAGGGATTTATGTTTCTAGGTTTCAAATGACATTCGGTATCGCACCCTTTAGATTAGAAATAATCCAATTTGTCTTGAAGTTTGTAATAGGCGGTAGAGATGAATCGGATTGGTGTTATAGCCGAACACCACTCACCACCTCCGTATTCTTCATTCAGACAGTGAACGACGTTGAGAAGGTGTAGATTTGCCTACTCGTTTGCTCCTGAAGCTATAGTTGAAGAATCATACGCTTCAGCAATAAACAATTTTGAGCTCCAAAATTTGTCGAAGTATGTATAGAGGTTGTTGGCAGGGTCGGTGTTTGAAATCGACCGATGGTTTCGATTCTTTTGATCATGATCGCCTTGCATCAACTGAATTTGAAGTCGCTATGTCTTGATCTCTCCAAACAGCTAAGTCTTCTATCAGCTTGTCAAACATCTTGACCTTATCACTTTCTTCTATCGTTGTTTGACTCATTACGTAAGTTCCATCCGTATCAACCTCGACAATTGCTCTTCCTTTTTTTGCCGGTTTACGCTGAGCGAGAGTGTTGTCTTCATCAGGACTGATGAAAATAACTTTGATCACTTTCGTTGTTGGTTGACTCTTTAGTTTCAAATTCCAGTATCCAGTTTGGGCCACACGTTCCCGAAGTGTGGTCTTTACAGATACAGAAGCTATAACTTTGCAAGTCTCGGGGTTGTAGATAATAAGGTCAGAATCCGGAAAATGGTAACCGTATTCTCCATAGTCCACCAGTAACTGCCTCTTTAGTTTAGCACTCAATACAGATAAGTTTGCCTCACTGCGCCTTTCCAATGAACTTCCGTTTTCAATTGCCAATCCTATTTTTTCCAACTCTGTCTTGAGAACATGTTCGATGAGTTTTTCCAGATTTTTACCTTTAAATGATCTCCATGATTGCTCATGGTCATTCCCTTTGAAATCTTGTTTGTGGGTTTCTTTTAGTGATTCTAAAACCTTAGAAATGTGTCGGTAAGCACTTAACCCGTATTTTTCCCTAGCTTGGTCATAAGCAATTGCCACGGATTTAAAGTTCATGATTTCCTCATAACCAGAATGAACTCTGTTGGATATGCCAGAACTTTGGCGTTGCATGAGGATTTTGCGAATTTGCCGGTATTCGGGTCTCGAATCGAAGGCAAAATTTTGGATGGAATTTCTCGCTTGATTATGCTCTCCACAGTAAATCCCAAATGCAAAAACTGTTCTGCAAATACCTCGGCATTCAAGATTTCCACACCTTTCAATCCCGTATTGCCAATGACTACACAAGCTTTACCCCCCCCCCTCAAAATACGTTTCATTTCATGAAATACCTGATACATCTCTCCAAAATAAGTCTGCACTTCAATGGCAATCTTGCGGCTGTTCGCTTTCAATTGACTAACTATTTTCTCAGCAACCTGACTGTTCAAATTCAGTTGTTTTGATTCGTGGTGAGCCGTTCCAATAAATTTCTTTCTGAAAGATGGCAGGGAATCAGTGTAATCGAACCAGAATGCTGTGAGTTGGTGTAAATCTGCGTACTCGTAGGAAGTTACGTATGGCGGCGAAGTAACTATCAGCATAGTTGATTCAGATTCGAGTGGGAGGCAGCGAGCATCGGAGATATGAATATCGCTTTGAATGTCGAAGCGGTCATCTTTTTGAAGATGCCTAAAAAATGAATTGTTGCCTCGCATCATAACCTTTAGGTGCCGGTTAAATGCAATGAACGGGTCAGAAACATTCTTACGAAAATCCCTCGTTGGCTTACTGCTTTTCTGCAACCAGATTGAACAATTCTTCAGTATGTTTGAAAAACCGCAAAGATAAAAGTTTCTTATATCGGTATCTGGAGTCTCATTGATCAGTTGAAGCAAATAGGCAAGCTTCATCTTCTGATCCTCATAAAACCAATAGTCAATTCGAGAGTGCTGCGGGTATTGCTTTACTAACTCCACTTTGTACGATTGCAGTTTGTTTTGAAGTCCTACAACATTTGTAGCTAATCGACTAGGCTCAATCGCTGTTATCTTTGCCTTGGATATCATCGTAGCCACAGGATTGATGTCTACACCAATAGATCGCCTTCCATTGATTTTCGACTCTACGCTGGTAGTGCCACAACCGCAAAACGGATCTACTACCAAATCTTCGGTCCGCGAATATTTGCAAATGAGACGATTGGCCAGTTGGGGGATAAATTTAGCTGGATATCTGTGGAATCCATGCGTGACATACGCAGTATCTTTCCTTGTCTTGTCTGCAAATGACCAAGACTCGTCCAATTCAACTTCATTGAAGATCATTTTTATGTCTGATGACCAATCTTGTTCCCGTTTAGTCATTCTGCAATAAGCACTTCACATTTCGATCTATTCTGTCCCTGTCCAAAAACAACATCTGATCTATCTTTTCTCTGGAACAAATTCTGAAACATTTCGTGATTTCAATTAGATATCGATTGCAATACTTGAAACTAACATAGTTAAATTGAATGTAAGTTCCAAGTCGTAAATTGCATGTTTTGAATTCGTTATTTGGTTCTAGTTGCCCATTCTTCGAATTCCGGTGGCAAGATGGAGAGTATTTGCGCCATCTTCATCCCATACACGTCGTACGTGAGTGCTAGTTGATCTAGAACGATAAGGAGATGTCTGAGACCGCCACGATTTTTAGAATAGTTTTTCACAAGTTTACCATTACGCGTATACAGGTGTTCCATGAGCTGAATTACACCAATAGAATTGAATACCCTAGCTTTGCTAAAAGCGCGGTCTTCCAAATCGCTCCAAACCAGAGGACTTCTACCCAATATAAATGGCAGCGAGTCACCGTGCTGTTTACCAAGACGCCATGTACCCCAAAGGCAATGTTTATAGCGACGTCGATAAGTTTGCGTACTAACGTCCCCAAATACAAAAATTTCCGCAGGAAACTTTTTACCTTTTCGATTACTTAAATCGACACAATTGTTCAACAGGTAATACATGCCTAACCAAGACCAAATTTCTCCTCTTTCAGCAAGAAATTCAGTAAACGGATCAAAAATCGGGCGGAAATACTCTACAACGTTTTTTCTGCTTCTAAATTCTCTTTTTTCAATGAAAATATTATGTTCGATTGGTTGGGAGTATCCGTCAGAAAATAGAAATTGATAAGCTTCTGCTTTTGAAAAACGAGTCGAATTTTCTGTTTGAGCGATAATATTTTTAGCTTCACTTATCCCGTGTAGAGTAAGTTGTCGAACATTTTCCATTTCTGTTGATTTTTTGTGTTGCGGTGTCGGTAGTTGAAATTCAGATGACTGTTCAAGTGACGCTAGATACGTGATCTTTTAGTTTTAATCGAGTTTCCGCAAAATGCTCTACGACAGATTCGATCCAACTGGATAACTCTTTGTGCCGTTGTTCGATGTCACTCTCATTTTCTAATTCATCCAGAAGGTTATCGTACGGTACAAGTTCATTAGAAAAATTAAGCCATTGATACATTGCTTGCTCTGGCTCTGATTCGGTCAAACTGTTATTCTCGATAAGTAGAAAACGAGTAAGAACCGTCCTTAACACTGCCGGGAGAATGGTTAAACACAAAAAACTAGTCGGTTTACCGATCTGATCCTCAACATTTCTTAATCTACGATTTAGTTGTAGCACAGGAACATCGTCAGAGTTACCATGATCTACCCGCCAAATTTCGTTCATGTTGTCTACGAATTGAACTGGCAGAAATGATTGATGTGTTGATGGTTGAAAGCTACGAGTAACTGGCTTCGTTTCTCCCAAAATTAACCCATGAGTTTCATTTGATATGACAGTAATTCGAAATCGGGCAGATATTGGAAGTTCTTTAAGTCTTCTAGAGGCATCGTCTCCTAGATCGATAAAACCGACAGTTCCAACGTTCCATCGTTGACAAACATTACCGCGCCAAGCTTCTACACATATATTTGCTGAATCTGGGAAGTTATATTTGCCTAAATTTAGCGTCAAATTAAAATGTGGTGAAGCAGTCTCAACAGTTTTATGTAGAGTCAGCGAGTAGTTTTGAGGTGAAATTGTTTTGCGATTAGTCGCGTTGAGATGCCGTAGCATAAGGTCTCCCAAAAATGTTTAATTTGAATCGATTCGGGTAGTCAGATCTCGGTTGTCGAAACCACTTAATCTAATTTCGAAGCTCTCCTTAGTGACAGTAAAGTGAATTTCGTTGCGGAAGCTATTTTTGATCACACACCCAAAATTCGAGACGATTTGAATGCTACCGTCATCAAGCGAGAAGTCGGGATAACCATTTTTATAAGCATTTGCGTAAATGCTGAATGGGTCGCCTGATCTCTCATATGCCAGTCCGTATGCAAATTGGAGTTTCCATTCGGTTCTTTCCTCAACGGGATTGTTTGTATTCTTTACAAACAGCTCACTTCCTGATCGAGAAATATTGAAATGTATTGGATTAGAAGGTATTGGCGGAATAGGAACATCGGGAGGAGTGGGGGTATCAGGTGGAGTGTCAGGCTTTGGACTTGGTGAAGGATTGATCGATGCAGTTCGCGGGAAGATATGTGCTAAAGTTCCAAAATTTAATTTGTCAGTTCTAGGTTGAAGATTCCTCAGAAGGTGGTCAATTATGTCTCTGACAAAGTCAACTCGCTTTCCAACAATCCAGTTTTCTTTTAGTCTTGAAGATGATTTATTCCATTTTTCGTGGGACGGTCCTTCAGCATCACGCAGCATATGCCCTAGTTCTGTTGACCCATCGATTAATACAAGCGATTCTACCTGATGATTGCTGGTAGGTCGAACGCCTGGAATTCGAAGATTTTCTCTAACGTAGTAATGAATTCCTTGTTTTAATTCAAGATTTTTTTTAAGAAACACATAAAACTCATTGACCGAATTACCATTAATTCTATGCCTTACATTAATACCCACTTTGAATGCCAATTTCATACCATTTTCATACTTTGCCTGCAGCGATTCTAAGTCTTTAAAAACCAGCTTTCTGGGGTCTGCGTTACCAGAGTCAATCTCGATAAAATCGTTACGTTTTAAACATTGTCGAGCAAATTGTGCAAGTTCAACAGCCAACATTAGTTCTTGATTTGTGTCGTATGGACCATCTTCGTCAGTTTCTGTGCTTGGTAAATTGCTTATCAATTTGGAAATAGAATCAGCATTGATCTCTCTCTGTTCTCTTGAATTTTTGTCGTAGATTTGGACATGTAGACGACCGTTGACAATGGGTAGGAAGTACTGAGAAATTACCGCATGCTCAATTTTCGATAGTTGTAATTCTTTGTTTGGGTATGGAACAACAATTGACAAACCTGGTTCACAAATCCTGTCACTGATTTCGAAATCTTCACAAAATTGTAGAATTTCGTCATCTGATTCAATAGGCATCGGTAACCAACATTCATCCGGGTCAGAACTGAATTTGGCATACCAACCATATGGCGGAAACTTCTTGCTTTCAATTTGATGTGTTTGAAGAAATGTCATCCCCATCAATTTGTTTACTTCATCATCTTCCCTTCTACAAGTGATTCCAAAAAAACAATTTATCATCGACGCGTCTGGAAATACCCACTTACCCAAGCCCCAAGAACCGCCAGAGTCATCGTCTTTAGGTGTAATGCCAACACTTCTAAACAATCCCCAAAAATCATTGCCTTTTTCCATTTGGCTGTTCGCTTCGACTTCTCCCTGTAATCCTGTTGTACCAAAGTCTTCAATAATGAGATACGACATTGGTTCTTTGAGTAGTTCAGATGCTTGTAAGCTACTGGTGCCATCATCTCCAAATATAGGGAGATTGATTGAATTTAGGTGTCGCTTCAAAGCACTGTGATATTTGCTGGCAACATTACTCGATAATGCGAAAGGACCTTCTCCGCTAAGCACAAACTTTATTTGAACTTGATCATTATCGGGTGCCATTGCATCCAATGAATTTTGGATTGACTCTCTAACCAGACGAAGTGGAAGATCGATTTCTTCTGTAGTAAAAAACTCACCTTGATAAGGATCTTGATTTACGGCTGAAGGCTGCATAGCTGCAAATCTCCAACTACCACTAGTTTGTTGATTGTTCATTTTGATTGACACTGGAACTTCGTTAGATGGTACATAATTGCTCGCCGAGTCAATTTTATACTCTCAAATTTGAAGTCTTTCTTGACACACTTATCGATGGCAAAGAGCATGTTTATGCAGAAACACTTTACCTGAAAGCACTCGTAGGGCATCTGAGTGCTGGGTACGGCGGTGAGCCCCTCTGAAAATGTCATTAAGAATCTGGTAAGGCGCAAAGCGAGTGACTGTCTCAATAATCAGATTTTGCAGAATTGTAGTGAATACTATTGCTACTGATGACAGTTGTGATGGCGATTGTTAAAAATACAGAATATCAAATTTCATCGAGTGTTGCGATTAGGCGACAAAGTAAAAGTCACCAGTTGGAAAAAGTTTTGTTCCCTCTGCTGGTGGGCAAACAAATTAACGTCATAGAGTAGATGAATAATCAACTGACTGAATCCTCTTGAATTAGCGAGTTGGCCTTTGCCAACTGAAGTACATGATTTCCCTAAACTTTGTAGTTGAATACACCTTTTATGACTTTTGAAAAAATTAACCGACCTGTAGCAGGCATAAAGGACCTGCTTCGCGACATTGGGGGCACCTATTTGGGCACCGCCACGGTCGCATTTCTTTTTTCTTCGACAGGACCGACCGCCATCATTATTTCGGTGGGTCTGGGTGGAGGTCTGACGCAAGCCGAAATCGGCTCGTGGCTCTTTGCCGGCTGCGTTTTCAGCGGCCTGATCACAATCGGATTTTCACTTGCCTATCGGCAGCCAATCAGCTTTGCCTGGACTATTCCCGGAACCGTGCTGCTCGCATCAGCATTTGATCACTTGAGTTTTGCTGAGATTATTGGCGCTTACTGGGCAACTGCATTGCTGTTGATTGTGATCGGCGTGTCTGGAGGAGTAGGAAAAGCCATGCGCTATGTTCCGATGCCGGTTGTGCTGGCCATGGTGGCTGGCATATTTCTGCAGTTTGGTCTCGACTTGGTATTGGCATTTGAAAGTGAACTATGGCTTTCGACCGTGATGGTCCTGGCATATGTTGGAACAATACTGGTTCCAGGCTTGAGCGCGCGCGTGCCACCGGTGGTAATGACCCTGGTTGCCGGCATAGTCGTCGTTCTAATGACAGGCAATTTCACAACCGATCAGGAGATGGTTCAGTGGGTTGCATTACCTGCTTTACAGATGCCACAATTCAGCCAACAGTCGCTATTCGAGTTGGTTGTGCCGTTGGTGGTGACAGTACTGGTTGCACAGAATGCTCAAGGCATTGCGGTACTGATTAGTGGCGGTCACAAACCGCCAGTCAACAACATGACCCTGGCCTGTGGTTTGGGTTCTGGGTTGTGTGCGTTGTTCGGTGCGGTTTCGATGTGTGTCACAGGACCATCCAACGCAGTGCTGGTAAGCAGCGGTAAACAGAACCGTCAATACACAGCTGGCGTGATGTTTGGGGTGATGAATATCCTGTTCGGCATTATGGCGTTTGCCGCAACCTGGTTAATTCTTAAGTTGCCGCCAGAGTTTATAGCCGTATTGGCCGGTCTGGCTCTATTACCTGTTTTGCTTCGAGCTTTTGTCGTCGCTTTTTCAAGTAAGTTTCAGATGAGCGCACTGATTACACTGCTGGTTACGGCGTCTGACATTTCGATATGGAATATCGGCGCACCATTTTGGGGACTGGTTATTGGCATGGGCGTTGCTATCCTGATTGATCGTGAAGACTGGCGCGAGCACATGGCACAGAATCGTTAGAGGAGATTCAACTTGTCGTCCCACATCTATACTAATGGGTTTGCAGCGGCTGGAATTTGGAGTAAGGGACGGACTGGTGGCTATGGGTGGACTCGAACCACCGACTTCGGCATTATGAGTGCCGCGCTCTAACCGACTGAGCTACATAGCCACTTGTGGCAACCATGATTGGTCTGTATTCTCTAACAGGACTTGCCGAGTCTGATTGCGAGAATCAATGAAACGGACAAATTTTTGGCAGACTTGAACAAGAAGATTTTATCAATTGACATTGATGTCGACCGCAGAAATTTCGACTTTGAATTAATGAAGTCATTGGTTACAGTATGAATTTGTACCGATTGGCACACACATCGCGTCAGCAGAGCTTAACAACATAAAATAAAACGGCACAATACTTCTTCTAGCTTAATCAAAGATAAAACCTGTGAAAATTTGCACCTGGAACGTCAATTCCTTAAAAGTACGGCTTGAGCACCTAAAGAGCTGGTCTCAGCAAACCGATCCAGACGTGATCTGTCTTCAGGAAACCAAGACGATGGATGATGCATTTCCGGTCGATCCGATCATTGACGCAGGATACAACGTGAGTTTTTTTGGCCAGAAGACCTATAACGGTGTGGCAATTCTCGCCAAAGGAAAGATGGGAGATATTGTCCGCGGAATTCCAGAGTATGAAGATCAACAGCGACGTGTTATTGCTGCATCGGTGAATGGGGTTCGAATCATCAATCTCTACGTGCCGAACGGCCAATCAGTCGGTTCTGAAAAGTATCAATACAAGCTGGAGTGGTTTGCTCACCTCAAAGAATTTGTCCAACAAGAAATCGAGCAGCACAGCAAGTTGGTCATTGTTGGGGATTTCAATATTGCGCCAGAGGACATTGATGTTCACGACCCGGAAGCCTGGGAAGGAAAGATACTCTGCAGTGAACCGGAGCGGCAGCAGTACAGAGATTTGATCGAAATGGGATTGATCGATGCGTTTCGTCTGTTTGAACAGCCAGAGCGGAGTTTTTCCTGGTGGGACTATCGGGCAGCGGGGTTCCGCCGAGATTTGGGGCTACGAATTGACCTGATTTTGATCAGTGAAGCGCTACGTGACAGTTGCTGCCGTTGTGTAATCGACAAAGAGCCGCGTAAGTGGGAGCGGCCTTCAGATCATACACCCGTATGGGCAGAATTCAAGCTGTAAATCTGCAAGTGCCTAAGGGCAGCTAGCCGTTTTGTCCCTCAGTGACACGGTCTAGATCAGCGAGGTCTTTGAATGTGCTGTAGTTCTTAAAGCCATTCGATTCGAAAAGATTGCGTACCGCGTTGCCCTGATCGCAGCCATGTTCGATAATCAGCCAGCCTCCTGGTTTGAGATGTTTTCGAACACCGGTCACAATTCTTCGAATCGATTCCAGGCCATCAGATCCGCCAATTAGTGCCACAGGTGGTTCGAAGCGCATAAATTTGTCTGCAAGGCATTGATCATCACTAGCGATGTAAGGCGGATTAGAAACAATAATGTCGAAGGTGTGATTCGGCAGTGCTTCTGCCCAACTGCCATAAAAAAAACTGACGTTGTCAAGTTCTAACGCTTTGCAATTCTGTTTCGCCACTTCAAGTGCATCGGCTGAGATGTCAGTTGCGACTAGATGTGCGGCAGAAACTGTAGATGCAATCGCAAGTGCAATGCATCCCGACCCAGTGCCGAGGTCAGCCAATTTAGGACTCTCTATGGACTGACAGTGAAATAATGCCCGCTCAACAACAAGTTCAGTCTCTGGCCGCGGGACTAAGGTTGCGGGGCTGACCTGAAGGTCAATGGTCCAGAATGCTTTAGACTGCGTAATGTACGCAATCGGTTCGCCCGCCAGTCGACGCTGCAGTAGATGTTCAAAATCTGCCGCCTGGCTTGATCCAAGTTCTACTTCCTCAAGAACTTCCAGTAGATTGCGATTGACTGAAAGTACTGCAGACAGTAGTAGGTCTGCGTCCAGTGCCGCGGTGTCAGTTTCTTCGCTGAGCAACGCCCTGGCCGCCTGCCGAGCATTGCCGATCGTCTTTACCGCAGACAGGAATTTCACTGAAATGTATTCATATCGGCCATCAGACTGGCTTGATACTCAGTTGTCAACTGATCAATGATAGGCTGAATGTCGCCGGCCATAAGTCCGTCTAGTCGATTGAGCGTTAACTTAATTCGGTGGTCGGTTACCCGGTTCTCTGGGAAGTTGTAGGTACGTATGCGCTCTGAACGGTCTCCGCTACCGACCAGACGTCTACGCTCTTCAGATTCCTGTTCCTGCTGTTTTTGAATTTCAGCCTGAAGCAGGCGCGCACGCAGCATTGCCATTGCTCTTGCCCGGTTCTGATGCTGTGAGCGCTCATCTTGACACTCAACCACAACTCCCGTCGGCATGTGAGTGATACGAACAGCAGAGTCCGTACGATTGACGTGTTGACCACCAGCGCCGGACGCGCGGTAGGTATCGACCCGCAAATCCTGGGGGTCGATGGAGACATCATCAATTTTGTCAGCTTCAGGCAAAACCGCAACCGTGCACGCGGAGGTGTGAATGCGTCCCTTGGCTTCTGTTTTGGGAACCCGTTGAACACGGTGTGTGCCAGACTCGAACTTTAATTTTGAATAGGCACCTTTGCCGACCACTCGCATAACGACCACCTTGAAACCGCCGTGTTCACCTTCATGTTGGCTGACAGTTTCGCTGGTCCAGCCTTGATTCTTGACATAAACCTGATACATGCGAAACAAGTCACCTGCAAAAATTGCAGCTTCATCTCCGCCTGTGCCAGCGCGGATTTCAAGAAATAGGTTACGGCTATCGTTTGGGTCGCGCGGAAGTAGAAGGCTCTGAATCTTGTTGAGTGTCGCTTCAAGCCGTTCTTGAATGTCGACAACTTCTTCAGCAGCGACGGTTTGAATTTGGGGGTCCGGATCGTTCAGAAGCGATTCCACCTCTTCGAGTTCTGTTTCCAAATCGCGGAATTTTCCATACGATTCCACGACTTCAGAAATTTCAGACTGTTCAATCGACAATTCGCGCAACCGGTCAGGACGCTGAATGATCTCAGGGTCTGACAATTGTTCATTGAGTGTCTCATATCGTTTAATGAGAACCTCAAGTTTTTCTCTTAACGTGTCTTTCATTAGAAGGATGATCGCAAGGCCGCGGACAATGTTTTTCAGTGGCCTGGAATGGGCGGCAAATCGTCGGTGGGGTATTTTGAAACTGATGAGACCGACAGCACTATCATTATAATGTAATTGAATGAGGCAAAGGCAAGACGGCAAAGGGTAAAGACCAGTTTGTTAAGTCAAACTGAATGGAGTTCCATGTCGTGGATTGCAACATTTGACGAATCACTTTAGCGGACTTGCTTCGGTGCAATTTGGCGCAGGTTACCGTGCCGGACAACTTCTCTCGCTGCTGCATTTTGATAACTTTTCCAACTATGAACATTATGCGTAGATCAGTATTGCACCTTATTCTGGCAACACTTATTCTGAGTGCGCTTGTTTTGAGTGGTTGTACTGCTACTCAGCCTACGGCAGATGGTACAGATGCACAAAGTGCCGAAGCCGAAGACTCGCGTCTCGCTCCACAGGTCGATCTTTCTGCGGAGATTTTGCACCAGTTTCTGATTTCAGAGCTCGCCTACTATCGAAATGACGTCTTGACTTCGATTGAAATTCTTGAGAAGCTGGCGTTTGAAACGAACGATCCTCGTATTGCCGAAATCGCCTCGCTCCGTGCAATCGGCAATCAACAGTATGATGTCGCCTCCAATACCACATACCTGTGGGTCATGCTGAGCCCGGATTCTGCAGAGGCATGGTTTTCCAACGCCGTATCGATGATTGCGACACAGCGATATGACGAAGCAGTTGAAGGATTTCAGAATAATTTGGAATTGTCAACTGATCCAGATCAGATCAAATTTCAAAAAGTCAGCCGTGCGTTAGGCGGCAGCGTGGACCCGAATTTAGCCTTTGATCTGTTTGACAGAGTCATATCTGAATTTCCTGAGAGCATATTCGGTCGGTTGTATTCGATCGAACTTGCAGTAACTGCTGAAAAAGACGAAGAATTCATCGATCAGTTGGTTACCGAAGGGCTAGCGATGGCACCCAACTCTGATGACATGGCATCGGCCAAGTTCTTCGTTCACATCCGACGCGGTGCTGTATCTGATGCAGTTGAATTTGCAAAGAAGTTTCTGTCCCGCAATCCCGACTCCCATAATCTTCGACATCATTACGCCCGTCATCTAGTTGGTGAGGGGCTTAACCGCGAAGCCATCAAACAGTATGAGATGCTCACGGATGCTGAATCGCTATATATGCAAGGAACCCTGCACGAACAGGCAAATTTTCCAGAGTTATCGCGAGACAAGTTCCTGGCATTTCACAAACTACAACCCGAAAATCAACGGGTCCTCATCAATCTCGCAGAACTGGCTCTAGAAAAGAGAGATTATGAAGAGGCGGCTGCCTGGATCAGTCGTATCACAAATCGTAACCTTGGATTCAGCAGGGATTTACTCACCGCAAAATACATCGCAGGTACACGCAGCATAGATGAGGCGGTTGCATTGCTTGAAGAACACCCGACGGAAAGTCAGCAGGAACGGATTCGAATAATTTTGGTCGTTGAAGATCTGTACCGAAATGACGGCCGGTTTGACGATGCATTTTCCGTGCTTGAAGCCGGGCTGGAGGAATTTCGTGGAAACATCACTTTACTGCTCGCAAAAAGCTATACCGCCGCTGAATTGAACCTGATTGATCAGGTGGAAATGACGGTCAATGCTATTCTTGCACAGCAACCTGACAATGCGTTGGCGCTCAATGCATTGGGATATACGCTGATTGATCAAACGGACCGGTTGGCAGAGGGAACGGATTACATCGCGAAAGCATTGGAAATTAAACCGAACGACCCCTTTATTTTGGACAGCATGGGCTGGGCACATTTCAAAATGGGCAACTTCGAGGACGCGATTGAGTTGTTGAGTGTCGCACTCTCTCGCCGGGACGATCCGGTCATGGCAGCCCATTTGGGCGAGGTGTATTGGACAATTGGTCGTACGCAGAAAGCCAGACAGCTTTGGGATGATGCGCGCAAGAAATCACCCGACAATGAAATCCTTATCGAGACAATTGAACGATTGACCAGCCAATGATTGCGCGGCTGGTATTGGTCGCTGTTTTGGTGATGACGGGATGCTCAACGCAGACTGTCAATTATTCATTCGATCCGGCGATTCTTGACTCCCATCTTAGCACTCTGGATTTACTTGACAGCTGGAATATTCGAGGGCGTCTTAGTGTACGCACGGACAAAGGTGGGCACATTGGTCGAATAGTGTGGGTGCGTAGCGGAACAAGTCACCAGATAGACATCTACGGCAGCCTGGGTTCCGGTCATATTCGAATCGTTGTCGATCCCCGCAGGGCTGTACTGACTGACTCGGATGGCTGGACGTCGGTCGGTGCTAATGCTCAACGTGTTCTCGATGGTTACCTAGGTTGGCGATTTCCAGTGACTGAGATGGAAAGCTGGATTCTTGGTAAAGCTTACCCGTATTCATCTGCTGAGAAGAAGTGGGATACACTCGGTCACGTCGTCGAGATTGAGCAGGAGGGATGGCAGGTCGTGTTCTCACGGTACGACACGTTTGACGGCTACGACCTTCCGACCCGATTTCGTTTTTTTGCAAGTGATGATCTCCAGCAGGAGATGGCGGAACAAGGGCCTCAAGCGGAGGTGCCGAACGAAATCAGGCTGGTGATCAGCTCTTGGTCACTTAACTGATAACACTGAGAGTTTCAGAATGTTGACGCGGCTGGCACCTGCCAAGATTAATTTGTTTCTACATGTTACGGGTCAATTCGATGATGGATATCACGAATTGCAGACCGCTTACCATCTGATCGACTGGTGTGATGAAATCGAATTTGAACTCACCAGAGACGGAAGCATTGCCCGAGGCAGGACCATCGAAGGCGTTGAGGAAGCGAACGATATTACCATCCTTGCCGCTCGCAAGCTAAGGTCCCGTTTCCCGGGTTCTGAAGGTGTAATGATCCGTTGCAAGAAGCAAATTCCGATCGGTGCGGGCCTGGGCGGCGGTAGCTCTGATGCCGCGACGACACTGCTTGCACTGAACGAATTGTGGGAGTTAGGGGCCGAGCTCAGCCAATTAGCTGAAATTGGCTTAGAGATCGGGGCTGATGTGCCTGTTTTCATTTTCGGAAAGAACGCTTGGGCTGAAGGCAGAGGCGAAATTCTGTCCGGCGTTTCGGTCAACAAACAACTCTACCTTGTTGTCTACCCTGGCTTCTCAGTATCGACTGCACGAGTTTTTGAGGCGTTCCACGGAACTCCGTTTACGGAGCAAGTTGCCAACGAGCCGTTTTTCACAGATGATATGGTGAATGATCTTGAGGCAATCACATGCACTCTTTATCCTGAGGTGGGTGCGCTGATTGATTTTCTGAAGCAGTGGGGCTTGACTCGAATGACGGGTTCCGGCAGTGCCGCATTTATGCCAATTCAGAGTCGCGAGGTTGGCGAATCGATAATAGCAGAACTTCCCGCAGCCTGGATTGGACGCGTATGTTTAGGACAGTCGAGCTGACTGCCTCGACTAAATTGGTTCAAACGGCAGGTGATGAGTTTGTCGGATCATTTGCCCAGAGTCGTTTAGTGACAACAAAATAGGGCAAAATCAGAAAAAGGGCTGAAATCAGCTTTACTGCATAGTCACCAATCGACCAGCTTACCCAGGGTAGGCCGGTACCAGCAAATGCGATGCTGTAAAAAATGACTGTGTCAACAGTTGAGGCGATGCTGGATGAAATAAGCGGAGCGTGCCACCAGTTTTTGTGGCGCAGTCGATCGAAGATACCAATATTCGTGAGCTGGCCAATGATAAATGCGCTGCCTGATGCCGCCGCGATACGCGGTGTGGCCAACCAGAAAGACAACACAACAGCTACAGCAAACCCAACATAGGCGACTTTCCGTGCTCGTTCTGCACCGAGCCTCCTATTGATCAGGTCGGTAATGAAGAAGGTAATGGGAAAGCTGAAATGCCCCCACGTTAACCAATCGTTAATCGGATAGCCGACCAGAATATTCGAGGCTGTAATGACTGTCGCCATCGCGACAATCCCCGGCATTAGAGAACGAACTACGCCGGCTTGAATCAAGATCGCTTGCCCTCACTCCACAAGTTATTCAACAGCAGGCATTTCATCAACGAGAAACTGCGGATCCAAACGGGTAGAGAATAGGTTGATACGCCAGTCCAGGTGTGGTCCGGTACTGCGTCCAGATGAGCCAACCGTACCAATCACCTGGTTCTTTTTGACGTATTCACCAACTTCAACCTGAATTTCGTCCAGATGCAGAAATGCAGATGAAAGGCCGTGTCCATGATCAATGATCATGGTAGCGCCAGAAAAGAACATGTCCGGGTGGGCAACAGTTACTACACCACCTGCCGGCGCGCGAACGGGGGTTCCAGTTGGTGCATGAATGTCGATGCCGAAATGGGGTCTGCGCGGTTCACCATTTAGAATACGCTGGCTGCCATAGACTCCGGTGATGATACCGTGA
>JAJDXD010000096.1 GCA_022823405.1 Gammaproteobacteria bacterium | reverse complement strand
AGGCTTGGAAGACAGTCTTTGGATTGGAAGAGGTGAGTTGGCCAAGTCCAACGCCGAACAGGTCACTAAAATTCGTACGATTATCGAGTCACTCGGCCATAGCGTAGCAACACCTGATGAAGCGAGATCAAGATTGGCACTTAAAGGGAAAGACAACGTCAGGTTTTAGCTGAACTACTACTTTATCGCCCATTCTGACAGCCTGATGAGCATAGAGTTGTTCAAATCTTATACACGGCTTAACACAACGCTTTGCTTTGTATCGGGAAGCGATTTGTATTCTTAGACGGCGTTCGCACTAAGACCTCAGAAGTTCTCCCTTGTGCTGATTATGCTTATCCAACGCTCGACAAAAAATAGGATCGAGTACGATTCATTTAGCTCAGTCACTCTTGCCTTTCCTCCGCTCTTCCAAATCCCGCTGGATTTCTTTGGCCACTTCCTCGACTTCCTTTGCTACACGAGTTTCCAATCCAAGTTCTCTTTCAAGCGCCGTTGTCAGCGGAAGAAGTTGACCTGATACTGGTGACGAGATGATGAGTTCGCGCAACTGCGCCGGCCCCAGTTCGACAGCCAACCCGCATAAGCTATCAATGACATCTACGGACAGGGAACTGATCTCCGAAAGAATTGACAATGCTGTCTCAACATCCCGCATGCATATCGCTTTGTTGCCCTCAAGGAGATGAGCACGTGCTCGCGTGAAGTAACCTTGGCATCTAATTCTTGGCGACTCTGGGACTTCAGGGTCTAATTGTTCTAGTAAGCAGTCTAACGAAGCGACTGATGTATCGCCCTGTCCCATCGCTAAATACAACTCAGCGATTTCCAATTGTGCTAACTTGACTACGAGTTGCAGTTCAGGCTGATCATTCATGCCAAAACGTCGAACAACGTCATCCCTAACGGTTAGTGCTGCCTCTGGACAGTTCATGCGAACAAGCACCCTGCCCTTGGCAACCATCGCCTCCGCGAGCAAGACCTCCGATTCCAACGTGTCTATAACGTTGTTACGATTCAGTATTTCATCACACGTCGTAAGTGCCTCCTGTAACCTGTTCAATCTGAATAGTGCCATAGCCTTGCCCAAAAATGCATTTAAAACAATATTCTGTAGCGATGACTTCATGCCTAACGATCCGAAGCGGATAATCACATCATCCATCGCCTCTAAGCCATCCTGGGGTCGGTTTAAGTCCAAAAGCAGACTACCCTTTTGTAAGAGAGACCACGCAACAGACTCTTGGGTACTCGCAGTATCACTTGACCCGTAGCGGTGGACAATATCCTCCCAAACCGCAACTGCCTCTTCCTTACGGTTTATTTGTGCGAGCGTTTCACCTTTTCTCACCAAGATGGCGGCGACTGCGTCGCAAATTATTGGAGTAACTGCAGACCCGAAGCGTCGCACAATTTCATCCCAAGTCGCAAACGCTTCCTGAAATCTGTTCTGACCGATCAACCATTCACCTATGTGGGATAGAGCGTATACGACCGCCAGGACATGCTGAGGATTTTCACTCTCGCTAAGTTGTTGTACGATTTCGTCCCGAAAGGCCAATCCCTCTTCTCTCCTTCCCAGATCGTCGAGCAGAATGCTCTTGGAGGCGAGGGCGATGCTAATTCGATCAGCAGGTGTATCGTCGCTGTCTACCGAGCGCTTGAGTGCTTCTTCCCACACTTCTAGAGCTTCTTCCCACACTTCTAGAGCTTCCTCCGGTCGATTGAGGCTAGTGAGTATCTCACCCTTACCCAAAAGGGCGCCTGATACTATCTGAGTATCTGTGATCGAATCGATTGCTTCAAAGCGCTTTAGTAGAGCGTCCCAATTTCCGAGAGCATCCTCCAACCGACCCAGATCGCGTAAGATCAATCCTCTAAGTTGGAAAACCTCTGCAATTTGCATAGACAGCTGTGGGGGACCGCCTTGTTCAAGGCGGTGTAGCGCCTCATTGCAAACCGCCAGTGCTACATTCGATCGACCTTGATCACCAAGCACTGCCGCTTTCTTGGAAAGCGCGGCTACGACAGCACTGACGAGTTTTGGTGCCTTGCTCGTTCCGAAACGGCAAACGACGTCATCCCAAATCGCAATTGCTTCATCCGTTCGGTTCAATTTCTTGTGTGCTACGCCCTTGTTGGTGAGCGCGGCTGCAACCAATTCAAGATCCGATTCTACAGTGCTCGCATTCCACTGCTGAACCAACTCGTCCCACAAGACAATTGCGTCAGACTGATAACCCATTTCAGCAATCTTAAGAGCCTTGGTGTATAGATTCTTCGCAGCACCGGATTCACCCCGAGAATTTGAGTGAGTCCACGATCCGAGTGTTCTCAACTCTTCGCGATGCACTAGCAAAAGTGGAGATTCTAGCAGGCGATCAAACGCGAATTGATGCATTTTTTTGGCTTCGTCATCGAGACTCACAGCCTCACGCACAGTACGGATGACGAAGTCTTTCAGCTCAGAAGTCGAGTAATATGCTTCCATGAACTGAATCAACGCTTCAACCAGAGGTGCCGTCCCACGGAAGCAGCGCATCAGATAGTAAATATTGTAGAGACGTTCGGCAAGATAGTACTGCTTGCGGCGCGCGCTCCCACCAATCACCTCTACAGCGCCCCTGTCCACCAGCCGTGCAAGTTGGGCACTGCACTTGTTCGTATCCGATCGAGCTAGGTTCGCAATCTCACGCGTGGTCGCCGGAATCCAGAGTTTGGCAAGAGCGACATAGACCCGTCGTTCCTGCGCGGGAAGCGCATCAAGATGGCTCTTGAAGTACTCGGTGTGGTCGTCGACCAGATCTAGTAGATCGGCCATCAGTTCTCGAAAAGACAGGTTCGCTCCGAAACGAGCCACGATGGTCAGCAGTCGCGGATTGCCGCCGGTAAGAATCCGCAATGCTCTGATCGTTTCCGGTGGACGGTCCCGGCCGGACACCGTCTGCCAAAGCATCGCGCATGCTTCCGACTCAAGCGGACGTAGCGTTACTTCACGGAGCAATTCGTAGAAAGCGCATTTGGGATTGCTGATGTCGTCGAACCGGCTGGTCGCGCTCGCCAGCAGGATGATCCGTGGCTCGGTCTGTAGCGTATACCGCAGACGCCATCCAGCGGCATCTCTGTCGCTGAAATCCCTGAACATCATATTCAGGTTTTCGACGATCAGCACGAGACGTCTGCCCACCCGGTCTGCGTAATCCTGAAGTGCACCCAAGCATCGATCCCCCAGCATTTGATCGTCCATAACATGCCGTAGTTCCTCGCAGGAGCGCTTCAGATCGGGCCCGTTTGGATCGAGCGGAACTTGTTCCGCCAGTCGGGACAGGCATTCGAGCCAGAACTCACCCGCCGTAGAAACCTCGTAGCTTTCCTCCGCGAACACGACTGGTAAGAAACGCGATGAAAAACTCTCCTCCCGGCGTATCTCCGCTGCCACTCGCAACAGAAGACTCGTCTTGCCGCTGCCGCGCGGACCGATGACAATTTGATGAGTGTTCGAATTTCCTGTGCATTCGCGTAGCGATTCAACCATGGACTCGAACGAATCAAGTCGTACGCAGTAAGAGCTGATCAGTTCCTCGTCTGAGAGGAACCCCGGGTTATACTTTCTGGCGGTCACTGTCATCGTTCAACTTCACGACCTGACTGTCGTGGCTCAATAGTTGACTTGAAGTTCCCGCCGTAGCGGTTTCTCCACCAGTCCTCGAGAAGACCTGAAACGAACCGACTCGTTCCGTCCGGTTGCCGTTCGAGGTAGCCGTCATGGTGCAGCACATGCAATACATCTTCGACCGAAGGGGTGCCTACATCATCCTGGGTCGTGAAATACTTCTCGTATAGGTGTACGGTCTCGTCGTCGAGGTAATCGTGAACGGCTGTATAAGTGAGAATCTCAAGGGCGATCGGATAACCGGTTTTTCCGAGAATTGTTTTCAGACGGCCCTCATAGTGTTGCAGGTCCATCTGACCCCGAACGCTTAGCATTTCTTGCTGATATACCCAACTCACATCGTCCAAGGATGCTTTCTGTCGGCCTTCCCGCTTCAAATGATGGTGAATCTTGTCAAAGAACATCTGCACATGATGAGGGATGCAGCATCGTAATTTACTGCACATGGACTGACGAACATCGAGAGGGAGAACAATGCGATAGGTGTCGGAGAGTTCTTCCAAACAAGAAGCGGCTGTGTATTCGTTCCAGGGCTTCAGGTCGAAGGCGGAAAAGATGTTCGCTTGCGCACTGAGCCCGACCTGTTCTAAAAGTGGTTCGAGCCCCACACTGCCGGACAAGATTATCGAGATCTGCCCTTGATGTTCCTGACCGTTTTTGCGCAGCCAACTCAGGAATGCGTCCGCTTCCTGCTTGCCTTCTGGTGTGATGCGATCGTTTTCGTCCTTGAGCAACCGGTTGACGAGAATCGGTAACTCGTCGATTGCAAGAACGACAGGTCGCTCGTTACCGGCCAAGGCCGAAAATACCGCATCCCCCCTCTGTTTCCAATTCCCCGCATCAATCCCAGCGCGCAGCTTCACCTTTAGGTCTGCCAACGCAATCTCATCTATTCGGTCACCGAGCCCTTTTAGCACATTCGCGAAGTTCGCCAAAATCCGGTCCCAGGCTCCTCGCACCGACTTCGCTTGAATGCTGAGCTCTGCTATCGCGTCGGCTGAGTTCATGGCTGTCTCCAGGTCCACAAAAACCGTATCGAAGTCGTCTGTCTTTCCCAAGCACCGCAACAGTTCCCGCACTAGGCTCGTCTTACCCATGCGTCTTTGCGCGGTTAGTAACGTGTGCGTCCCATCACGTACCCGCTCTTCGAGCGCTTCGAGTTCAAGCTCGCGATCGAAGAACTTCTCTCCTTCGACCCAATTGCTTCCACCTTTTTTCAACATTGAATTTATTCCAACAGATTTGTTGGCAATTATATTGTTGGCAAATTAAATTTGTCAATGGGTTAATGCAGCACAACTCCTACTACAACTCCATATGAAAGCAGTTGATGGAAAATTGTGCTTGAGTGAACATATTGAAGCGCTACGCAAATGTAGTAGACAGCCAAACCAAAATAGAAACCGCACTCGGACGTAGTATTTGAAGAAATTCACCGGCACGCCACGCGTCAGTAAAACAGCAACATCAACGCGAAGAAAAACAGCCTACACGATGAATGAGATAGGAAAATAATCCTAGTGGGTAAGTTAAATTCATCATCCGCTAATTTTTGGCATTTGCTTGATGTACAAAATTCCGAGCGCAATCCACGCCGGTATTGACACAAATGTAACGTAAACAAATATGCCCAAAGGTCCCAACAGTCCACCGACGGTTGCAGCCATAGCGGATATGGGAATGAGAAAAACTCCGAGAATGTATGCAGTTATGCGGCCGCGACGAAAGATTTTCTGGAGCGCAACCGTCAAAGGGATTCCGCAAGGCCACGCAACCAAGAAGAGCATGCCGATTTGGCTGAGGTGGAAACCTATGCCATGATGTCCGATCCACCTTTCGATGCCGAAGCGAAGCAGAAACAACACCAAAACTGAAATGGGTAGCCAAATAGAAAGTAAAAGTGTTCTGATAATTGGCTGTTTCGGTAACTGAAACTTCATAGGAGTCAAATTGAATGGCTCAGGTTTTCTAGCATTACGCTTTTAAATCTTTGCTAATTGTTATCAGACGACCGGTTCCTTCAGCAAAAATTCATCCGAACGTATTTTGAGCTCAGTGTCTGAATGATCTGCTCACTATGAGGCGGAAATAAAGTTGAATGGATATCATTCTGCAACGTGCCAGTCTTCAATCCACATTGTCGTGGTTGAGGTGTTACCCGTAGGATTAATCCCCTTTAGCCAAATCGGCAACACAAACGGACTGGCGCGATAATACAGCGGAATAACGGGTAAGTCTGTCGCATATAGGTGTTGAATATTTGACCACAATTCCTGCCGCTCTGCTTTGTCCAAAGTAACTTCAACCTTATCAATCAAAGCATCCATCTGTTCACTTCGATATCCAGGATAGTTGCTTCCCTGCCAGTTGTTCTCGGCGGTCGGTATTTCAGTCGAATGTAGAGTACCTCGCGGCGAACTTTCAGGATCACTGATCCACGCATACATGGCCATACCAGAAAATTGACGTTTCCCAACAGTTTCGCCAAAATACACGCGCGCCGGCTCATTTCGAATTTTGATATCAATGCCAACTTCCCGCCACTGAGCCTGCAAAACCTGCTGTACAGTCTCTCTGATCCGCGACCCAGCAGTCGTCCCAATTTCCAGCGTCAAGGGCTCTCCACTCTCATTGTGGCGAATGCCATCGATAACTTCGCTCCATCCGGATTCTTCCAATAGATCTCGAGCCAGACCTGGGTTATAGGAATACTTTGGAATGGTTGTGTCATAAATCGAATCCAGCGGATTAACGAATGAATCGGCGACGGGTTGCTTTCCTTCAAACAACTGTTCGCTGATTGCATGCCGGTCGATTGAGTGAATCAACGCCTGCCGCACTCTCACATCAGCAAGAATTGGGTTATCCTGGTTAAGATCGATATGTTCGTAAATCAGACCAGGTTGGTAATGAAAATTAAAGGTTGCACCATGTCTCTTTTCCATCGTCAGAGCCTGGTCAAGTGTGATTCCAAGCGTACCAGACATGTGATCAATGGAATTTGACAGAAGATTCGCCTCCAAAGCAGCAGTATTTTCAATTGTTCGTATCACAATCTTGTCAAAGTATGGCTGACGTCCCCACCATGTTTCATTTCTCGCATACTCAACATGCGAACCAGGTTCTACATTAATAATTCGGTAAGGCCCAAAGTACAGTCCAGGATTGTAGGTATCTGTGTCGTGTGTATTACGATGGCGATACTCTTCCGGCTCAGCAAATGCGGGGCGATCAATATGCTCTGGAACCAAATACAGATCAAGTTCGTTGTATTTGTAGTCCAGTCGGTCCATATTCAGGGTAAATGTTTTGTCATCGATGATGTCGACAGACAGCACCCGTCGATAGAATTCAGCTCCAACAATGCCGCTTTGTGGATGCTTCCCAATTTCGATTGTATATTCAACGTCTTTTGTAGTGATTGGGGTCCCATCACCCCATCGCGCTTGAGGCTGAATTGTGTAGGTGATTGCGACACCTACTTTTCCTTCTCCAAGATCGGTCTCCACTGCACCGCCGTTTTCTATGGTCGGCAACTCTGTGCACAGCATGCAGATGAGATTCCAATTTGCATCATAGGCAGTAAATGGCCGCATGGTGAGATTCAAAACGTAGTACTTGGCCAACATCGAATCAATGCCGGGGTGAAATGTTGAAGGGAACTGGGTGACGCCAATTACCAATGTATCTTTTGACTGCGCAACATTTGATAATGACAACAGCGATAAAAACAGTAATGCAAGAATTCGTTTAAACATCTGAGCTCTCCCTAGTCATGACTTAGTCCCCTTATATGGAATCCTCTCTGATTGCAAGTTAAAACTGTGAGTCAATGAACAAGCCGGGTTGCAGTCTTATATTCGGCTTCGTCTAAAGGGGGACTTGTTTACCTGTCCCCGAGCCGTGATGATCTTCGCACACAGGACCCTTATCTAATTTTCGGCTTGCATGCAGCCGTAGGAACTTCCAGGTTCTTCCTGTGCAGGCATCGCCCTTTTCGTCATCAGTTCACAATCTCACCAAAGCAATCTCCCTCGAAAGGTAAACCATTTCACCATCCGCTGCGCCAGTCCATCTCGCACAGCGATGGTTCACATTCTGTCAGCCGTTCTGTCTATGCCTTTGTCACACCAGCTTTATGATGGGCGTCATATTCAACTTCCCTGGACAGCACTGCCCAGGCAATTCTCGCCATCTGGTTGGCCACCGCCACCACCGCCTTTTGCTGATTGGCCCTGTTTGCCACCCGTCTCGCTTTGTCGTGCAGCGCGTCCTGCTTTTTCGGATCCAGATTCGCAGACCGACACACCGCTCTGGCACCATGGATCAGCATCGTGCGCACGTAACGGTCTCCGGCTTTGGAGATGCCGCCAGAGCGGTGATGACCGCCACTTGAGTGCTGCCGAGGAACCAGTCCCAGCCAGGCGGCCATGTCCCGCCCGCAGCCAAACGCCCGGCCATCGCCCACCGCCGCCACCAGCGCACTGGCCACAATCGGCCCAAACCCCGGAATCGTCTGCAGCCGTCTGACTTCTTCCATTCCGGCACTGACCGCATTGATCCGATCCGTGTAGTACCTGACCTTCTCAGCAATCCGCTGCAGCTGAACCCACTCGTATTCCAATGTCGAGATGAACTCAGCGCTGATCTCCAGCTCGGATAACGCCTGTTCATCGGCTGCCAACACCTCTTTGATCATCTCATCCAGACGTCTTTTCGAACGACCGGTCACCAGCCCGCGCTCGGCCAGATGGGCGCGGATCGAATTCCGCCACTGCGTCTGGGTCTTGATCGCCTGTCTGCGGCAGCCGTGCAGCATCGTCAGATCCTGCTGCGCAGCCGACTTCACCGCAACAGCCCGCAGTTTCGGCCGCTGCGCCGCTTCCGCAATCGCCACCGAATCATTCGCATCAGTCTTGTTGTTCAACACATAAGCCTTCACCCACCTCGGCGGCAGCAGCTTCACCGTCAATCCCATCCGCTCAAATTTCCGACCCCAGAAATGGGCGCCACCACAGGCCTCCATCGCCACACAGCGAACCTTGTCAACATCAAGGCCTGAGAAAAACCTCAACACCTCTGACCGGCGCATGCCCGCCTGGCGGATGATCTTCATGTTCCGGTTCAACTCCGTGTAGTGAAAAACATTTTTGGCCAAATCCAGTCCAATCGTTGTGCTATCGTATGTACTTTCCATCATAACCTCTCACTCTTTCAGGTTGGTTTGTCAATAAACCTTATTCTACCTTTGAGGGTGAGAGGATTCCATATCATCTAATTTGATTTCATGAAATACTCTGTCCGCCTACCTACGACGAGTGCGCTATCAATCGATTATAGACAATAAATCAAACCTTTAGTTAGTCCAGCGAGGTTATTTCAATCCCAATTCAACAACCAATATTTCAATTCATCTAGCCAGCTGATACACAATGTTCTCTCGACAAATATCGATCAGTTTGCATTTCATGTAATCTGCTGGTGGTTCGCTCGAATTCTTTCAACAAACGCTTACCCGTGTAAAGTGAATTAATTGAGGAATGAGCTGAGATTATCAGATGTACACCGCGGTCATAGAACTCATCGACCAGTTCGATGAATCTGCGCGCTTGGTTTTCGAACTCCCAATTCAATTCTGGTATGTTGGAGATCATCACGGTTCGATACAGACTGGCAATTTCAATGTAGTCAGCTTTAGAACGCGGACCATCACAAATATCAGCAAACTCAAACCAGACAAGGTGGTCCGAATGACAAACGTTTTGGATAGTCCGGTTCAATATTTCCAGTGAATTTGAGTACTCGGGCAAGCCAGCACTCAGGTCCGTGAATAAACTTTTGAACACTGCGTCCGTCTCAGGCGATAGCGAATCGTAGTAGAGCTTTTTCCCAGCCAGTGTCTGTAGACGGAAATCGGTCCCGTCATCGATCTGAACCACATCGATTTGCGAATTTATCAGCCGGATTGCGGCCATAAATCGATCTCTTTGTATCCCTCCGAGGTAAAGATTATCCGGGCTGGTGTTTGAAGTAACCACAATCACAACACCATTTTCAAGCAGCGAACGAAGCAGACCTGAAAGTATTACAGCATCACCAATATCCAGGACAAAAAACTCATCAAGACACAAGAGTTTGCAACGCTTCGAGAACTTCCGACCTATCTTTTCGAGGGGATCAGTCGTATCCCTGAACTCTTTTAGTTCTTGGTGAACTGACTGCATGAAGCGGTGGAAATGCGTACGCAATTTGAGATCAACCGGTGCAGAACTGAAAAATAAGTCCATTAGAAAAGTCTTTCCGCGACCGACACCTCCCCAGATGTAAATTCCTTTGATCAAATCCTCGTCGGGTCGGAAAAATCGCTTTAACACTCGACTCTGTCGAATCGAACCGGAGTTCAACAGCTGGTTATGCAGGCGCTGGAGGTGCTCTATAATTTTTTGCTGGCCGGGATCCGCCACAATTCCTTCTTCTTGAACAGCTTGCCTATAGCGTTCAATCAGCGACGAGTCCGACACAATGGCGCTCCAACATCTGAATCCTTAGTGAGGTGGTCTTAGAAAATATCATGAACATCAATCAACAGTAAGTTGCTCGAATAATTCACGTTATAAGTATTTGATAATCAATAATTATATGGGTTAACCGTGTGAAAACCTGATGATTGGCAGTGTGTTTATCTGACCTAAACTTCTACAAACTGTGTTATTTCAACCGAACATAAAGTATTGAAATATTTGGCAGCAGCATCACCCGATACACGGATACTTGATGTATCGAATGACCAACCCGGTTTTCAACAATAGACTTTAAGTGAGCAAATTAGACAAATGACAATTACCAATCCTATGGATTTGGAATCAATCGTTGGTCGCGTTACCAATATTTCGATTCAGGCTGGGCACGAAATTCTTCGGTATTACAAATCTGACTATAGTGTCCAGCAAAAATCAAACAACAGTCCAGTTACTGAAGCGGATTTAGCAGCCAATGAAATCATTGTCTCAAGTCTTGCGGAACTTACACCTGAAATTCCGATCATCTCAGAAGAGTCCGACATAGCGGATTACTCAGTGCGGTCTCATTGGCAACGTTACTGGTTGATTGACCCACTGGACGGCACGCGCTCGTTTGTTCAGGGTACCGACGAGTTCACAGTCAATATCGCGCTGATCGAAAGCCATTATCCAATTCTAGGTGTGGTCCACAGCCCAGTCGAAGGAAGTACCTACTGGGGTGCCGTCGGCGTCGGCGCTTACCGCTCAGTCGCCGAATTTGACGAACCAGCATCGATAAATACAGGACAGTTGAACAACAGTTACATCAGAATGCTGATATCAAGGTCTGGAATGAATGATGGAGTTGAAGCGTTCAAACGCAACCTTGAAGCGGACTCATTTACCTGTGAGATTCTGCGAAGTTCGAGCTCAATAAAGTTCTGTAGGGCTGCTGAAGGCACAGTCGATGTATTTTTGAGATATGGACAGACATCTGAATGGGATACGGCGGCTGGACAATGTGTCCTAGAGTGTGCAGGTGGATCCGTGATTGATATGGACAATAACCGGCTCAAATACAACAAGGCCGATGCGAAACTTAGAAACCCAAAGTTTCTCGCGATAGGCTCCGGTGGGTTGGATTGGCAGCACTACCTACCAGAAATGTAACGGCTAAATCCGAGGTTTGGAAAGCTACTCAATAATTCTAAATCGTCCGCGTTCAGAACGAAGTTGCTTGAAGATTCCGCTTGCTGACCGGCACTAAAAAGGCAGAATTTTCATTTTGTTGCACCGGTCAGATGCGTGTTTTTGCTGCCGCTTTAGACTAAATCACGACCCTAGTACTTTCTGAAGCAGTGCGAGACTACGAGAATTAGCTGTATCAGCAGAAGCTTCATCATAACTTTCTCGACCGGGAGTTGCAAACGCGTGATCAAGTCCCGGATAGCTGTAGATTTCGATATCTTCGCAGCCTTTGAATTTTTCACTGATTTGCTCAACTGCTTCCGGTGGGACAAAGCCATCTGCTCCAGCGAAGTGCATAACCATCGGACAGTTGATGTTATTAGCTTCATCCAGTGAATTTTCAATCGAAACACCATAGTAGCTGATTGAACAGTCTACATCTGTTCTTGCTGCAGTCAAATAGGCCAAATACCCACCGAGACAGTAACCGAGTGCACCAACTTGTCCAGTACTGCACTGCGGCAGTTCCCTGACTGCGGCAATTGTGGCAGCAATATCTTTGATTCCGTTATCGACATCAAACCGGCCGTAGTAGTCAAAAGCCTTCGCGAAGTCTTCATCGTGATAGCCAAGCACGATACCGGGTTCAAATCGCCAGAACAGATCCGGTACCACGGCAACATATCCTTTATTGGCAAAATCTTGTGCTGTCTCACGAAGAAACGAGTTGATACCGAATATTTCCTGTATCAGAACAAGTCCTGGCCCAGAACCGCTTTCTGGTGCGACCATGTAGGCATCGAATTGGCCTCCATCTGATGAGTTTATGGTGATCATTGATCCAGACATGATTTACCTCCCTATTTGTCCAGCCGACATTTCAGTTAGTGCTAAGGAAACAATTTTAGCGAAGTCCTTTGTTCAAGCCAAAATTGATTGCCCTATCACAGCAATATTTGTTTGTCGGAAATTTATGACTGAATCGCCTGTTCTTGTCCAAATGACAGTCTAGGTATTAGCAGAAGATTTTTCATTGTGGAGTTCCGCATTCAAGGCAATGACTGCCTAACTATCTATTGCAGGCGCAGTCAAATCGATATCGCAAGGTATGGTTACCGTTCCCCGCAAGCATCCAAAAGCAGGATGAACGTCTGATTTTTTCAAGGTCGGAATTGATGGTGCTTTTGCTAATTTATCTTCGGCTCCGATCTTGACAAATACTAGACATTCGTTATTCATATTAACTTTGGTCACCTTGTAGCCGGCTGCAATCCACGACCGGAGCACTGTGCTGTTGGATGGATTGTTGCTCCACCAAGGTCGGTGCTTGCGAGCTGAAGCAGGTAAACTGTCATTTATGATTAGTTCAATTTTTGTAAAAGTCATGGGAATTGATTCGAAATCGACCGACTTCAAATAATTTGCCAGAGGTTCATATTTAGACATTATTACTTCCTCCCATCGAACTGCAAGTATTTACTTATTTGGGTCAATCAGGTGGAATATTGACTGCAGTTCATCACTCTATCCAATCCTCCACCTATCAAGGACAGAATGTTCAGTCCTCGGAGTGTTTTTCGTAAGCTCCAATAATTTCCGCTCTAAGACTATCCACCAGTCGGTGATTGTTTCAGATGAACGAAATGTCCTGCTTTGTCTGAAGCAGCATCTAAGAATTTCAAGCCAGAATCAACATTCAACCCGTTCGGGCACGAGCGGCTCGCCTTCTTTTTTTCTTGAAACGATGAATTAGCAAGCGGGACCTGACGTAAATGGAGCGTGCAAACCGATAATCCGCTGAGAGTACAATAAGGCCAAGCGGAATCATCCAAAATCCGATAATCGGCAAAAATCCTAGAAATCCTAAAAATATCAGTGATATCCCGATTAATTTGCGTAACCATGCCGGAAAGGAATGGAGCAAACTAATGAATTTCTTAGTTCGGGATGCTGACATATTCTTGCTGCCTACCAGTTGATCACTACCATGTTCGAATTCACAAAAATGCACGCATTGGGTAATGACTTCGTAATCATTGACGGTGTTGACAAGGCTGTGTCTTTTGACCCAACACAGGCAAAAATCATTGCTGACCGGTACACTGGGATCGGATGCGATCAAATTTTACTAGTGAATAACACTGGTGAGAATAGTTTTAATTTCAGGATTTACAATGCTGATGGATCTGAATCCGCACAATGCGGTAACGGCGCTCGCTGTGTGGGTCGATTATTGCATGATCGTGGCTATTTGACCGGAAGAGAATTTATTCTCAAAACCTCTGCTGCCGAAATGTTGTGCCGTGTAAACAGCTCTGAAACTTCAGTCGCCCTGGGAGTACCTAGATTCAGACCATCTGAAGTTCCATTTATCTCGGAATCGGAGCAGCCAACCTATGAACTTGAGGTCAATGGCGATAACATTCAGTTCTCAGCACTCTCCATCGGCAATCCGCATGCTGTGATACTTGTTGAGGATGTTGAGACAGCCCCTGTCGCTGAAACTGGACCCAAAATTGAATCACATCCCCGGTTTCCTGAACGAACCAATGTTGGCTACCTCCAGGTTGTCAGCAGAAGTTCCATCCGACTTCGCGTATTCGAACGCGGCGTGGGAGAAACGTTTGCCTGTGGAAGCGGCGCATGCGCTGCGGTAGTGGCTGGAATCCGACTGGGACTTCTAGACCATTCGGTCGAAGTGAAACTGACCGCGGGATCACTGTTCGTCGAGTGGGAAGGTAGCGATAGACCGGTTCACTTGTCAGGCCCGGCTGCGTATGTTTATGAAGGCCGATGGATTGCAACCTGAGTATTGATTGAACTGCTTACCCCACTCCGATGCCGGAACAGAATCTAATTAATGACTTTGTACTGCACCTGGAAAAAGAACGCCGGGTATCTCCTCATACAATTCTCAATTACCGCCGCGATCTGGAAAGGTTAAACGAATACCTGGAAAGTCACAGCATTCGATGTTGGAACGAAGTACAGGTTGTTATGGCAAGAGGTTTCGCTGGTGAAAGCTATCGCAAGGGTCTGTCCGGCAGCAGCATCGCGCGTAGGCTGTCCGCGGCGCGAACCTTCTTTCGCTACCTGATTCGCGAGAAACTGGTTCAAAACAATCCCTTTGATGGCGTTTCCGCACCGAAGTCAAAGCGTAAGCTGCCAAAAATCCTGACTGCCGAACAGGCAATCAAGCTGGTCGACATCCCTGGGGATGATTTACTCGCCATTCGCGACCGCGCGATTCTCGAACTGTTTTACACATCTGGAATTCGTTTACAGGAACTTGTTGGACTTAACCTGACAGATGTAAATTTACAGGAAGGCATCATGCGAGTGCTGGGCAAGGGGTCGAAGACACGAATCGTACCGATTGGCAGCTACGCGGTTGACGCCCTGAAAAACTGGCTGACCTGTCGTGGTAACTGGGCAGCGGATGAGGAAACTGCATTTTTCGTAACTCGACGAGGTGCAAGACCTACTACCCGCGCGATACAGCAGCGCATTCAGGTAAGAGCTGTTCAACAGGGTATGCCGACAGGCGTGCACCCTCATATGCTAAGGCATTCGTTTGCGACGCATGTGCTGGAATCAAGTGGTGATATCCGCGCAGTACAGGAGTTTTTAGGACACGCCAATATTTCGACGACACAGATATATACTCATCTGGATTTTGGACATTTGTCCAGAGAGTACGACCGTGCCCACCCTCGGGCCAAACGAAAGTCAAAAAAATAATATCATCAGGTTTCACTTGCATTTTCTGATAGCTAAATTCGATGAGTCTTGCACCACTGACCATTGGACAAGTTGTTAGCGCTCACGCACGACTTCAACCAGAAAAAACTGCAGCGCGCGATCTTACGCGATCAATGAATTACCGCCAGTGGAATGAGCGCTCCTGCCGTCTGGCGAACGCACTCATTGGGCTTGGACTCGCGCGAGGCGAACGGGTCGCAGTTCTGTCCTACAACCGAGTTGAGTGGGCAGAAATTTACATTGCAATGGCCAAGTCTGGCCTAATTACCGTTCCCATCAATTTTCGTCTTACGGGTCCAGAAGTGTACTACATCCTCAAAGACTCCAGTGCAAGTGCACTCATTGTTGAGGACGAACTGATACCGGTTGTCGAAAGCATTCGCGACAGCATCGAAATTCCAGAAAGAAATTTCGTTGGCATTGGGGATCTGTCGAAGCAGGTCGGATGGCGTGAATACGAAGATTTCCTTCACACAGGTGCTGCAACAGAACCAGATGTAACTGTTAATGCAGATGATCCCTGGTGTCTAATGTACACGTCGGGGACAACAGGAAATCCGAAAGGTGCAATTCGCGGTCACCGTGGCATGGCAATGCTGGCTTTGATGACTGAGGTTGAACTGAAACTCCACCGTAGAGATGATGCACTGCTCGTCATGCCAATGTTTCACGCCAATTCGCTGAACTTTTTTAGTGCATTTACGTATTGTGGCGGTACAGTAACGATCTTTTCGCGCAAGAGTTTTGATCCTGCACTGTGTCTTCGCACTTTCGCTGAAACGGGAGCTACCTTCACTTCAATGGTTCCTACGCATTACACTTTGCTGCTTGACATACCAGTTTCCGAACGTAATCCGAGAGACTTTGAAAGGGTTGAAAAACTGATGATCTCATCGGCTCCGGCACGGGGCGATACCAAGCGGGCGATAATGGAGATGTTTGTGAACTCGGGCCTGTTCGAGCTTTACGGTTCCACGGAAGCGGGCTGGGTAACCATGCTCCACCCTCACGAGCAGTTTGACAAGTTGGGAAGCGTCGGTCGAGAGGTGGTTGGGTCTGCACCAATCAAGTTAATCGACGACAGCGATGAAGAGGTAACGGATGGAAATCCAGGTGAACTTTATTCATGCAATCCCTATTCGTTTGATGGGTACTGGAACTTGCCAGAAAAAACTGCCGAGGTGTTTCGCGGAGACTATCTGACTGTGGGCGATATTGCAATGCGCGACACAGACGGCTACATTCGACTGATTGATAGAAAAAAGAATCTGATCATTTCTGGCGGTGAAAATGTCTATCCATCTGAGGTGGAATCCGTTCTAGTGACTCACCCCGAAGTCCGCGAAGTCGCCGTCGTCGGTCGTCCAGATCCCAAGTGGGGAGAAAGTGTTCAGGCCGCAGTCGTTCGAGCTCCCAATTCTCAAATCGATGACACGACGCTGATTGAATGGACAAATGGCCGACTGGCCGGCTATAAGCGCCCACGTGAAATAGTTTTTCTGAGTGATTCGGAGATGCCGCGGAATGCAACTGGGAAAATACTTCACCGGGTGTTACGTGAAACACTTGCACAACGACTTGGCACCGACTGAACCTTAGACTGAATTCGATTCGACAGGAGAGAAGAAGTGACAGGTACTTCAACCAGTAATCCGCAACGACTGGACTTGAATGCTGACAAAACAAGCGTTGCCGCATGGATCGCATGCTTACTGAAAAAGCGTGGTGTGAATCGGTTGTACGGACTTCAGGGTGGACATATTCAGCCACTCTGGGATCGTGTCGCCCAGGAAGGAATTCAAATAATTGATGTTCGAGATGAGCGCGCCGCTGTACATATGGCTCACGCTCACTCTGAACTGACTGGCTGTCTGGGTGTTGCGCTGGCAACAGCCGGTCCCGGAGTCACGAATACTGTAACTGCAATCGCAAATGCTTATCTCTCACGGATACCGGTGCTTCTAATCGGGGGGTGTCCTACCACGATGCAAGCGAACATGGGAGGGCTTCAGGAAATATCACACACAGAGATAATGCAACCGATTACGCGCTATTCAAACACTGCCAGAGTAGCAGATCAGGCGATTAGGGAACTGAATAATGCGATTGCGAGAGCAAACGGTGATGCCGGTGAACCTGGTCCCGCCTATATTGAATTTCCACCGGACGTTTTGCGTCAATCTGTAAATCCGAATCTTATTCTCAAGGACTGGTTAAACCCCACTCCACCACGCCGTCTCCTGCCCGACCCTGAAAGAGTCACAGATGCAATTGCTGTCATACGAACCGCGAAGCGCCCACTCGTCGTCAGCGGACGGGGTGCACGCAATGCGGACGAATCGTTGCTACGTTTCCTTAATACCGTTGACGCGCTATATCTTGACACCCAGGAAAGCCGCGGACTGATACCGGCGGACCATGCATCGGTAGCCGGTGCAGTGCGAGGCGCTGCCATGGCTCAAGCTGACCTCGTGATTACGCTTGGCCGCAAACTTGATTACCAACTCGGTTTCGGATCACCGGCAGCATTTCCGAATGCTCAATTCCTACGAATTGCAGACAATGCTAGCGAACTGATTGATAATCGACGAGGATCACCCGAAATTCTTGCTGACGTAGCCCTTACCCTTGACGCGATCGTCGATGAGCTGGGAAATGACCAGGGAGCTCGCGATACGAACTGGCTGGATACACTTCGCACCAAACATCGCGAGCGAATTGCTCAAGGTCAGAAAAACGCACCCCCAGCACTTGAAGCGGATGGAAAAATTCATCCAATGGCGATATTTGAGGCGATTAAGGAAGTCGCAGACCCGGATTACATCGGTATCGCTGATGGTGGGGATCTTTTGAGCTTCGCTCGAATTGGTCTTCAAGCGCGAACGTATCTGGATTCTGGAGCGTTCGGCTGTCTTGGAGTGGGTGTACCATTTGGAGTCGCTGCAGCGTTGCTCTATCCAGACCGCCAGGTGATATCTGTAAACGGAGACGGGTCATTTGGATTAAATGCAATGGAGATTGACACAGCAGTCCGTCATGGCGCGAAAGCTGTATTTATCATTTCAAACAATGCCGCTTGGAACATCGAACGAATTGATCAAGACATCAACTACGGAGGTCGAATCGTAGGAACACTGCTGAGCCACTGCGATTATGCAGTAATGGCGCGCGGCCTCGGTGCCTATGGTGAAAGGGTCGAGGATCCGAATGAACTTGCTGGCGCCATTACTCGAGGGCTGGAGAATGCACCAGCAGTCATTGATGTAGTTACCTCACAGGAGGCTGTATCCTCCGATTCACGAAAAGGGCTAGGTTTCGTACCAAATTATCAACCACTTCTGGCTTGGGATGAGGCTGAGAGAACGAGACGTCAAAACAAAACGCTCTAGGCATAAATTACCGCTCAATTTGATTTACTCTCTCAGAAACAGGATAACCAACAGTAATAATGATGTCTCATATTGCACTGCAACATAGGCACCAATTGAATGTAAAATATTGCATTTTGTATTTACTTTCATGCACGATGTGTTTTATTCAACGAAATTCTGTCTGACAGCACATCCAAATCAATTCAATTTGGCAGAAAATTATCACGCCAACCACTACTGAGAATCTATTCAGTAATGAATTAATTCGCCGATCATCGGTGCACATAGTGGTGTCATTTCATACATTTTTGGGGAGACTATCATGATTGCAGGGAGTTGGATTCCTGTTACACTCGGAATTCTGGGACTGGTAGCCGCATTTATCATTTTCACCATAATCAAGCGCTACCCCGTCGGAGAAGGGAAAGTCGTAGAGATTTCGGATGCGATCCATAAAGGCGCAATGGTGTTCATGCGACGTGAATACACCATTCTCGCGGTATTTGTCATCGTCGTTGCGGTGCTAATCGCACTTTCAGATCTTGGGCTCAATACCATGTACGCGTTTTTGCTCGGTGCCTTTTGTTCCGGTAGCGCCGGTTACATTGGTATGTACACCGCCACCAAAACGAATGTTAGAACCACAACCGCAGCGAATACTCGTGGTGCATCGGAAGCACTAACTGTTGCGTTTTATGGCGGTTCAATCATGGGTCTTACCGTGGCAGCCATGGGACTTTTCGGATTGGGTCTGCTTTATCTTTACTTCGGTTCTGATCCAGAACATGCCCATGCGATACACGGATTTGGAATGGGTGCATCGTCGGTAGCACTTTTTTCTCGTGTAGGTGGAGGCATTTTTACCAAGAGTGCCGATGTCGGTGCCGACCTCGTTGGAAAAGTTGAGGCTGGCATACCTGAAGACGATCCAAGGAATCCTGGCGTTATTGCGGACAATGTTGGTGACAACGTAGGTGATGTCGCAGGCATGGGCTCTGATATTTTCGAATCCTACTGTGGATCAATGATCGCTACCATTGCGATTGCTGCAACTCTTGGCGACAACGAAATCGGCGCGCAAAATGTTTTGATGTTTCTACCGCTGGCACTTGCATCTACAGGAATCATCTGCTCCATGCTCGGCATCATTTTGGTTCGGGTTTTTACCAGTAAATCGGCTGAAGTTGCACTCAGAATTGGTACGGTCGGCGCGTCAGTCATCTTTATTGCCGCAGCTGCCGCAGTAATTGCGTGGGTTGGCGTCAGTTTGGTAGTTTGGGGTTCAGTGCTTGTTGGTGCAGTCGGTGGCATTGTTATCGGCCTTGTAACTGAATACTATACAGCTGGCAAACCCATTCGCAAGATTGCTGAAGGTGGTGAAACCGGTCCGGCGACTGTCATGATCAATGGGCTTTCCATTGGCATGCAGTCCGTTACTGTCCCCCTGCTGATGCTCTGCGTCATTATTTACGTGGCAAGTTCACTTGCTGGGCTCTACGGTGTTGGAATTGCTGCAGTCGGCATGCTGGCAACGGTCGGAATGACCATGGCAATTGATGCCTACGGACCAGTCGCGGACAACGCCGGAGGAATCGCCGAAATGGCTGGACTCGGAGAGGAGACCAGAGAAATTACCGATTCGCTAGACGCGCTCGGTAATACCACGGCAGCGATTGGCAAAGGATTTGCAATTGGTGCGGCAGCATTGGCAGCACTAGCAATTATTACCGCCTTTATTGAGACAGTTGCGCACAACAATCCCGAATTTTCACTCGAAATCAACAATCCGCTTGTGCTTGCGGGTATGTTTCTTGGTGGGATATTTCCATTCCTGGTCAGTAGCATGACGATGACTGCAGTCGGTGACGCTGCCTTCGACATGATCAAGGAAATTCGTCGCCAGTTCCGAGAAATTGATGGTCTGCTGGAAGGTAAGGCAGAGCCTGATACGGAGCGCTGCGTTGACATCGCTACAAAGGCAGCTCTCAAGCGAATGGTACCTCCGGGAATCCTCGCAGTGGCGGCACCTGTAGTGGTTGGGTTTTCACCTCTGGGAGCAGAAGCGCTTGGCGGTATGCTTGGTGGTGCCTTAATCGGATGCGTTCTTCTTGCACTTACCATGGCCAATGCCGGTGGTGCCTGGGACAATGCAAAAAAGTTCGTTGAACGAGGTAATCTCGGCGGTAAAGGCTCAGATATTCACAAAGCGACGGTCGTTGGAGATACCGTTGGTGATCCTTTCAAGGATACTTCCGGCCCATCAATGAACATTCTCATCAATGTGATGGCTATCGTCAGTCTGGTTATCGCACCCCTCCTTTAACCTGACCATCAAATTACGATCTAATTTAGCTGGCGCCTTCGTCAGGCGTCAGCTAGTTGCATCCATCAGTCGTTACCCAGTGAACTTAAAGGGTTACTGGGTTCCATTCAGAAAAGGTAGTCAGGGATTCACACACACGATCTATAGTCATCGCCATGACACTCAACCTCCATTTTTCCAGTCAGATGGCAGTTTCCTGGGCACCAGAGCATTCTTGAGGCGAACATACTTTGGCATCCCGTTGGAATACGGCGGGTAGTCTTCACCCTCTATCAGCGGAGCCAGATAGCGGCGCGCTTTTTCAGTAATGCCGTATCCATCTTCCGTGATGTAATCACGCGGTAGTGATTTTTCGACATTTGCAATTTGATTAAGGTCCGCAGGTACGATGTCCCATTTGTACGGAGCATCCGACAGCCTTCGAATTGCCGGCATGAGCGTGGTTCGGCCCTCACTGGCATACACAACGGCTCGCTTACCCAAGGCATAGGCTTGCTCATAATCAGTCTTGGATGCAATGTGCCGAGCTGAACGCTGCAGATAATCCGCTACCGCATAGTGAAATTTGAAGCCCAGATCTTCTCTAATCATGTTGGCAACAACTGGCCCTACGCCACCTAGTTGCGCATGTCCGAACGCATCCCGAGTCCCTTGGTCTGCTAAAAATGACCCGTCGTCGTAACGCGCACCCTCTGATACCACCACCGATACATAGCCCGACTGTTCAACACTCGTCTTTACACGTTCCATAAACTTTTGTCTTTCAAACGGGATTTCTGGAAAAAGAATAACAATCGGAATGTCTGTTTCAGCATCAGATGCCAAGCCGCCTGCTGCTGCAATCCAGCCAGCGTGGCGCCCCATGACCTCAATCACAAAAACCTTGGTTGAGGTTAACGCCATCGCCGCAACATCGAAGCTGGCCTCGCGGGTTGAAATGGCAATATATTTGGCAACCGATCCAAAACCTGGGCAGCAATCGGTAATGGGAAGATCGTTATCAACCGTTTTGGGAACGTGATTGACCGTCATTTCCAGATTGCGAGCTTTCGCCTGCAAGGCCAGTTTGAGACAGGTATCTGCTGAGTCGCCGCCGCCGTTGTACAGGAAATGTCGGATGTTGTGCTGTTCAAACACCTCAAAAATTCGTTCGAACTCTCTCTGCTGACGATCGGGGTCCTGCAACTTGTAACGACATGAGCCGAATGCACCTGATGGTGTATGACGCAGTGCGCGAATTGCTTCGGGCGATTCACGACCGACATCAATCAATTCCTCATTCAGCACACCGAGAATTCCGTTCTTGGCAGCGTAAACACTGTCAATGGCTTCAGGATGCTGGGCGCTAGCGTCAATAATCGCGGCCGCGCTGACATTTATCACAGAAGTTACACCACCCGATTGGGCGTAAAGCAAATTTCCCTTAATAGTCATTTCTCATCATGCAAGGTATGGATATGGTTCAATTGACATCGGCAGCGGTTGCACCGGACACATATCCTCGAGACTCACCAAACTGGTCTACCTGAGATTGCAAAAGTGCAATGACACAATTCACTACATTCGAATAGGTTTGCTGCGCACTAGCAAAGTGTTCGTCAGGCTGATAGAAAAAGATACCCTGAAATTCATCATCTGCCATTTTGATTAGCACAAAATTGCAATCGAGTGCGCTCCAAAAAATTGCAGGACGCTCAACCCGTTCATTACGCTCCTTGTCGGGTTGAACCTGACAGTCTGCGAGATGGATCTCGACGGGCGATTTGTAGCGCTCATTTAGCACCTGCTGAACTGCCTGCCATTCCTGTTCCGTGTAATCAAGCATAATGGAAAATTATAAGGTTGCAGATTCTGTGTTCAACTTTGGTTAATAGATTTCAAGAAATCCTTCCTATCTTAATCCCCATCGAGTCTAATTCAACAATCCCACTTCTCCCAAATTACTGATTTGCTGACGGATTGCGAATAAAATGAAATTCATTGCTTTTGAGGAGTGCGGGAATCTGACATGTTAAGAGTGGTGTTCTTAGGCCCACCCGGATCGGGTAAGGGCAGTCAGGCAAAATATGTCATTGATGAATATGACATTGATCATATTTCAACCGGAGAGTTGCTTAGAAGTGCAGTCAGCGAAGGAACCAGTCTCGGCAACCAGATAACTGACATCATGCAGCAAGGCAGTCTGGTACCGGATCAAATCGTACTGCAGTTGATATCGGACTATCTGGATTCAAGTGATTTATCAAAGGGCTTCCTGTTTGATGGCTTTCCCAGGAGTTTGAATCAGGCAGAGCAACTGCAGGTGATTCTGGCAGAGCGCAATGTGCCTCTGTCATTTGTACTGCATCTGCACATTGACCCGACAGCCGTCGTCAAGCGTTTGTCTGGTCGACGAAACTGTAGCAATTGTGGCCGAATCTATAATATCCATTTCGACCCGCCGCAGGTTGAAGGTCAATGCGACGACTGTGGAAACGCAGGTGTATTGTTTCAGCGTGCAGATGATAACGAAGCGTCAATTCGAAACCGATTGAACGTCTATGAATCTGAAACTGCCCCACTGCTCGAATTCTATGAAAAAGCCGAACTATTGGTCACAGTTGACGCCTCCGGAGATCTTGCTGAGGTTGCTGAAGCGGTCCAGCAGGTAATTCGGACAGAACTTAGCAAGACTTGACACGATAGCCGGGCGAGCCCTGAAGGGAATTTTGCCTGAAGGAACCAATATGACAAATCCTAAGTTTCCAGCGACTCGTATGCGAAGAATGCGAAGGCATGAATTCAGCCGTTCAATGATGCGCGAATCGATGCTTACGCCAGCAGACCTGATTCAACCGGTTTTCGTGTGCGAAGGTTCCGACTACAGAGAACCCATCCCATCGATGCCTGGCATAGAGCGTCTCAGCATAGATCTGTTAATTCAAAAGGGGAAACGACTTCGGGACCTCAGTATTCCTGCTATGGCAATATTCCCGGTCGTACCAAAGGAGAAAAAATCCCCCGGCGCCGAGGAGTCTTACAATCCTGACGGACTTGCGCAGCGAGCCATCGCCGCCTTGCGCGAAGCGGTGCCGGAAATTGGTGTGATGGCCGATGTTGCACTTGATCCATTCACACATGACGGTCAGGACGGAATTTCTGATGACTCTGGATATGTACTCAATGATGAAACACTTGAAGTCATCGTAAAGCAGGCAATCTCACAAGCACGGAGCGGCGTTTCGATTATTGCTCCATCCGAAATGATGGACGGACGCATCGGCGTCATTCGAAGTGCGCTTGAATCGGAAGGTTATCAGAATGTACTGATCATGTCTTATGCAGCCAAATACGCTTCGGCGTTTTATGGCCCGTTTCGAGACGCAGTAGGCTCAGCGTCCGAACTGGCGGGACGCGACAAACGAACTTACCAGATGGACCCCGCAAACAGTAATGAAGCCCTGCGCGAAGTAGCACTGGATATTTCTGAAGGAGCCGACATGGTGATGGTAAAACCCGGTATGCCGTATCTTGATGTAGTGCAGCGGGTCAAGGCTGAATTTGCCATGCCGACATTTGTCTATCAGGTCAGCGGCGAGTATTCGATGCTGATGGCCGCAATAGAAAACCAATGGTTGAGCGAAAAATCCGTTATTCTGGAGTCTCTGACTGGCTTCAAACGAGCCGGCGCGGACGGTGTACTCAGCTACTTTTCGGAACGTGTCGCCGAGTGGTTGCAGTAAACCCAAACTTCACCGAATAGAATCTTGTGATCAGGCGTGTCAGGCCCACAGAGATTAAGCTCCACAAGCAGTCTCGCGTGGTCGAAATTTCATTCGAAGACGGGAAAACGTTTGAGTTTCCCTGCGAGTATCTTCGAGTCTATTCACCATCAGCCGAGGTTCAGGGGCATGGGCCGGGTCAGGAGGTACTCCAGTATGGTAAGGAGCGCGTAAATGTCTGGGCGATCGAACCGGTGGGAAACTACGCAGTCGTCTTCAAATTCGACGACAATCATGACACTGGAATTTATTCGTGGGATCTGCTGTATGAACTCGGTATCAATCAGGAAAAGTACTGGCAAAGCTATTTGGATCGTCTGAGTGCAGCAGGTTATGAACGCAGGATAGATGACAACAGAATCGAATAATGGAAACTCACGATAGAAGGGATGCACAAACTCAATTCGGATTTCGAAAGGTAATCGAGTCTGAAAAGGATCAGCTGGTAGAACGGGTATTCAAATCGGTCGCTGAGAACTATGACCTGATGAATGACCTGATGTCATTCGGAGTACATCGGGTCTGGAAGCGATTGGCTGTTTTACACCTTGGCGTTCGACACAACAGCTCAGTTTTGGATGTCGCCTGTGGTACCGCTGACATAAGCCTCGCAATTGCAAAAAAACTGGGACCGAGCGGCAGGCTTGTTCTGACTGATATTAATTCATCAATGCTTAGACTCGGCCGCAACCGAATGCTTGATCACGGTCATCTTGCGCGCTTTAGCTACGTTCAATCTGACGCGGAGAATCTGGCCTTTGCCGAGGGTAGTTTTGACCGGGTCATCATTTCATTTGGACTAAGAAATGTCACTCGAATAAATCAGGCACTTGAATCAATGTATCAGGTAATGCGGCCAGGTAGCCGACTACTGGTGCTTGAGTTTTCCAAACCGGTGATTCCGCTTCTTGAAAAAATCTACCACGAATATTCGTTCAGAGTCATACCCACAATCGGGCGGGTCGTTGCGCGCGATCGGGATAGTTATCAGTACCTGGTTGAGTCGATTCGTCAGCATCCGGACCAGGATTCTCTGGCTGATATGATGGCTCAAGCGGGATTTGAACGCGTTGAGTACTTCAACCTCACGGGTGGTATTGTTGCCATGCACGTGGCTTGGAAACTTTAAGTTTCATCGCATGATCCGCAATCCATATCTCAAACTAGTCGGAGCAACGTTCTCGGATGCTCTCGCAAAAGCGATTAATCAAGGTGCGAATGCATCTCCCGCAATTCGTGAAGTACTCGATCAATTTGAAGGCAAATCCATTCGTTTTGAACTGACTGACTTCAATTATCAATTCGTCCTGAGAGTTGAAGGTCAAACTGTACTGATTGACAGCGAATCCAATATTCCAGAAGATGTTGCCGTACAAACAACATTACCAGTCCTAGTCAAGCTTCTAGCTCGAGGAAAACTTGATCCAACCATTCTCCAAGAAGTCAAGATCGTAGGCGATGTCCATCTGATTCAACAGTTCTATCAGATATTCACCAATCTTGAATTCGATTGGGAAGATGAACTGTCGAAGCGAATCGGAGACATTCCAGCGCGGCAGGCCGGCAACTTGTTTCGTTGGGGAAAGGCGCAGGCATCAGAGTTCCGTGAAACGCTTCAGGAACGAACTCGAGAAACACTCGTTGATGAACACTATCTAGTACCGGATCACCGAAGAATTGAGACATTTGTAAATGATGTCGACAGTTTGCAAGCCAAAATCGACCGGCTTGAAAAACGCGTAGAACGACTCGAGAGACAAACAGCCGAATGAACCTTTTCTCCCAGTCTGGACGGTTATTGCAAATCGCCAGGACCGCGCGTCGTCATGGACTTGATGAGGAACTTGAAACTTATCTGAGATTTCACATCATCAAATTCGCTGTTAATCTGCTATTTGGCAGACCGAGCTTCGACCCACAAAAGCCATATGGTGCCAGATTGCGAGAAGCTCTTCAGGATCTTGGGCCAATTTTCATCAAATTCGGACAAATGATGTCCATGCGTCCAGACGTATTTCCCGATCATATCGTCGAAGAGTTGCGACCGCTACAGGACAGGGTTGAAGCATTTCCCAGCGAGGCGGCTCGTAGCAGGATCGAAAAAGCAATTGGCAAACCGATCTCGGAGGTGTTCAGCCAGTTCGATAATGTCCCGGTTGCATCCGCGTCTGTGGCGCAGGTTCACAATGCAGTTCTAAAATCTGGGGAAGAAGTTGTTGTCAAGGTGCTGCGTCCGGGTATCGAAGTCCAGGTTCGTCGCGATATCCAGGTAATGATGACATTCGCGAAAATCGTTAGATTGATTTTGCCCGGGGCCAAAAACTACAACCCCGTCGAAGTGGTGCAAAGTTATGCACAGACAATAACAGACAGCCTTGATCTTACGATTGAGGCTGCAAGTTGTAATCGCTTCCGTGTTCAATACACCAATGATGCGTTCCTTAAAGTGCCGCGCGTTTACTGGAACTACAGCCGCTCCTCAGTTATGGTCATGGAACGCGTTAGCGGCATCCCGATTCGAGAAATTAATGCCCTAAAGGAAGCCGGAATTGACACTGGCAGACTCTCAGAAAATCTGGTCAAGATGTTTTTTACACAGGTGTTTGAGGATGGATTTTTCCATGGTGATCTTCATCCGGGCAATATGTTCGTTTCCGAGTCCGGAGTGCTCAATATTGTGGATTTTGGAATTACCGGATCGCTTTCAAATCTCGATCGCAACTATCTCGTTGAAAACATTACCGCCATCTTAAACCGCGACTACCGCGAAGTGGTCAATGCGCATATTCGCTCAGGCTGGGCACCACCCGATATTTCCCCTGAGCGGTTCGAAGTCGCGGTTCGAACGATTTGCGAACCGTTCAATGACCAGCCAGTTGGTGAACTGTCATTCGGAACGCTGATGGGTCGACTGTTTCTGATGACAAGGGAGTTCAACATCGTCATTCAGCCTCAATTGATGCTGTTTCAGAAAACCTACTTGAGCCTTGAAGGTTTGACCCGGATGCTGAATCCGGAACTCAATATTCCCGACACTGTTCGACCCATTTTGGAAAACTGGGTAAAAAACAGGTATACGCTGCGCAACATTGGGAAGAAAATAAAGGACGAGGTCCCTCACTGGATTGCCGACAGCCCCGACCTGCCAAGACTGATTCATACAGTGCTTACTGATATGCACCATCAGCAGATTCGTGAACGCAGTATCAGGAATACCGGAGTATCGACTGGTGCGAATCAGTTGTACCGGAGTCTGTTTTTTCTGGTAATCGGGTTCATTGCACTACTGGCACCAATGATCGAATGGCTGATAAGCGGGTTCAGTCCACTCGGAATTCTGCTAATCCTTATTGGTGCAGTCTGTCTGAGTGAGGCATGGCCGCGTCGCAAAACCTAGCCCACTTGATTTAAGGTCTGAAACTGCGTAATCGAAGGGCGTTGCCGATTACCGATACCGAAGACAGGCTCATGGCGGCGGCTGCAAAGATGGGTGACAAAAGAATGCCAAAGGCTGGGTAGAGCAGTCCAGCGGCGATCGGTACGCCAACCGCGTTGTAGCAAAACGCAAAAAAAAGATTTTGCCTGACATTGGTCATGGTAGCCCGGGCGATGGAATGGGCTCGCACAATGGCGTTTAGATCTTCACTTAGAATGGTCATGCCGGCACATTCCATAGCGACATCTGCACCACCACCCATCGCAATTCCCACATCCGCCTGAGCCAGAGCCGGAGCGTCATTGATTCCATCACCCGCCATCGCGACGAGTTTACCGTTTGTCTGAAGCGATTTGACAAGGTCCAGTTTGTCCAGCGGCGACAGTTCAGAGTAGACCTCGGTGATACCGCATTTATTTGCAATTGACTTCGCAGCTGCCTGGCGATCACCGGTCGCCATAATGACGTTCACACCACGCTTCTGCAGTTGGCTGACCGCGGCTGGACTATCGACCCGGATGGTTTCTTCCAATTCTAGCGCGGCCGCAAGTTTGTTTCCTATTGCAACGTAAACAACAGATTTACTGGCCTGCCGTAAGTCTTCCAGCGTCGCGATGGAGTCCAGATTCGGAATGTTCAGTGATTCCATAAACCTTCTGCTTCCCACTGCGACAATCCGTTCATTGACATGAGCCTTCACACCTTGGCCAGCCACCGACTCAAAATCGATTGCTTCGTACACCTGTGCATCTCGCCTCTCCGATTCATCAACAATTGCGACTGCAATCGGGTGACCACTCAGGCGCGAAACTGCAGCGGCGTACGCCAGTACTTTAGTTTCTGAAATGTCTTGACAATGGACATGAACGACTGACGGTTTTCCTATGGTGATTGTTCCCGTCTTGTCAATTATCAACGCGTCAATTTTTGGCAGTACCTCAAGTGCCTCAGCTTCTTTGACCAAAACTCCAGACAACACTGCCTGTCCGACACCAACCGTGATCGACATTGGAGTCGCCAGGCCGAGTGCGCAAGGACAAGCGATGATCAAGACCGAAACAAATGCAATCAGTGCGAAACTGAAATCTCCGGCTGGCCCCCAACTCAGCCAGCTAATCAACGCAATGATGGCGACCGACACCACGATTGGCACAAACCAGGCGGCAACGACATCGGCGGTTCTCTGAATGGGTGCACGACTAAGCTGAGCATTGCCGACCATACGAATGATTTGTGACAACGTTGTGTCGGACATCACTCTATCAACTTGCAAATCAAACGCACCGCTACCGTTCAGTGTTCCCGCTCTTACATCGTCACCGACACCCTTTGTTACGGGCATTGATTCTCCTGTCAGAAGTGATTCATCGACTTCAGATGTACCGTAAACAACAACACCATCCAGGGGAATATTTTCGCCTGGGCGTACCCGCAGCCGATCACCAGCGAGGACCTGGTCAATATCAACCTCTTCAAGCACTCCTGAACTGGTAAGCCGCATCGCAGTCTGCGGCATGAGTTTCATCAAAGAGCGAATTGCTTTACCGGTTCTATCGCGCCCTCTTAGTTCTAGTATCTGCCCGTTCAGCACCAAGACAATGATGGCTGCTGAAACTTCAAAGTAAACACCAGTATTGGTCACTACGTTGCCGAATACAATTTCAAACCAGCCTGGAAACAGCACAACCGCCAAACTGTAGAGATATGCTGTGCTGGTACCGAGTGCAATAAGAGTGAACATGTTCAATGCGCGGTTCCTGACAGACGACCAACCACGCTGAAGGAACGGCCAACCGCACCACAGAAATACTGGCGACGCGAGCAGCAGTTGAAGCCAATTGGAAGTTCGCTCTTCCATGAACTGGTGAAGTGGAATTCCAAAATGCGGTGCCATCGCCAGAATTAGTACTGGCAGGCCAAACACCAATCCGATTCGAAAACGTCTTGTGAAGTCAATCAGCTCGTAATTTGGTTCATCGGCTGCGAGTAGCGGGTCCATTGGCTGTAGCGCCATACCGCAACTGGGACACTCACCAGGTCCTTCCTTAACAATTTCTGGGTGCATAGGGCAGGTAAACTGTGTGCCGGGCGGAGCGGATTGGTAGCTGTCTGCCTCGTTGAAGTCAGGATTCAGATACTTTTCGGGATCTTTCTGGAATTTTTCGAGGCAACCGCGGCAACAAAACCAGTAGGTTTCGCTGTCGTACATAAAATGATGCTCTGATTTTTCCGGGTCCACTCGCATGCCGCATACGGGGTCCTGAATCGGAGATACAGAATGTGGCTCAGCTGCCGGTTGTTCCATTTGTATTGAAGTGGATGAACTGATTAAGGAATACGTGCGGTGAGTGTGACGTTAAATTTCAAGCTATTAATTGCGCATCCCATCAATTGAGGCAGATGTTCTGTACCATTGATGGGAAAGCAAGCTATCTTTTGAGTCACTCAATTCGATTTTAGTGTAATTTGCAATGGTTGATTGCTGAGTCTGCCATTCGAAATTCAACACCAGAAATAAATGATTTTTCTTCTTCGGATTTCCTAAAGTCTTGGTTAACTTTCGAATTCCGCTCCTTGCGGGTGACGGAACAATGAGATTTTTTATTAGTGTTAAAATTAATTTTCCCACTGACCCAATTCATCGATCTGTATTGATAGACTGTGCTGTTAGTTAGTCAATATTTGGCGATGTGGGATACATGACAGCAATTCCATTACTATTTAAATTGAGAGGATTTTGATGAAATACAAAGCTACCATGATTGGTGTGGTTGCAGCGTTGGCACTCAGCGTTGCATCAATTGCCCAAGCGGAATCCACGCTTCGGTTACTCACGTGGGGATCCTATGCTCCAGATGAGTTAATTCAGAAGTTTGAAGCGGAATATCCCGACATCACTGTTGAAGTAACTTTCTCAAATAACGAGGAAATGATCGCCAAGCTGCGCGCCACCGGTGGTGCAGGATTTGACCTTGCTCAACCCAGCCACGATCGGGTTCACGCAGCACAACTGGAATACGACATTTACAAACCAATGGATCTGTCGCAGATCGATACATCGGTGATGTCAGAGGTCCATCTGGAAGGTGTGAAAGCAAATACCACGATTGATGGTGAAGTTTACTCAGTTCCACACCAGTGGGGAACTTCCGGCCTGATGGCGGACAAGTCGAAAGCACCTGATTTCAAACATTGGTCTGATCTTTGCGATCCCATGTACAAGGGTAAGACTTCGATGCGGCTGAAGCGCACAATTCTACTTGGAACCGCATTTTCAATGGGCTACGATCCATTCGCCGCATATGCGGACCTAGATGAGTACCAGAAAATTCTCGATGAAGTTGTCGATGTGCTGATTGCGTGCAAAGACAATGTGAAGGCCTATTGGAAAGGCGGCGACGATCTGGCAGCGTTGATGTTGTCGGGTGAAATTGTTGCTTCCGAAACCTGGGATTCAACAGCCTACAGAATTTACAGTGAAAATCCAAATATCGTATTTGTACCACCGTCAACTGGTGCATTGACCTGGATTGACACATTTACCCTACCTCGCAAAGGCAAAGCTGATGATGCAGCCTACAAGTGGATCAATTTTGTCCTGAGGTCAGAAAATGTAACCATCATGTCTGCGAGTTCCGGTGCGATTGCAGCGGTATCCGGCGGTCAGGATCTGCTGCCAGCGGACAAAAAAGCTGCAGTTAATGCTGCTTTTACACCGGAAGATATCGCCAACCTGAAATTCTTTGCCAACATTCCTCCAGGCATCGAAGACATGGAAGGCAAGGCTTTGGAAAAGATCAAGGCAGCAACCGGCGGTTAATATAAATCTTATCCAATCAGTAGACGCGTTGTACGAGTTAGAATTAATGCCCGTGCGACGCGTCTCAGATTTCTTTCTCAAAATCGGGCCACAGCAGCATGCCTGATTCAACAGCCATTGACCTGGAATGCATCAACATTTCAAAGACTTTCAGCGATGTTCTTGCTGTAGACGACGTCTCGTTTGATATACCCAGCGGGAGTTTTTTCTCGATACTTGGACCCTCCGGCTGCGGTAAAACCACTCTCATTCGAATGATCGCAGGCTTTGAACAGCCTGACTCAGGAGAAATCCGAATCAAGGGTGCATCCGTGCTCAATACCGCACCCAACAAGCGGAACGTCAAAATGGTCTTTCAGCATCTGGCGCTGTTTCCAATGATGAATGTCTACGAAAACATTGCCTACGGTCTTCGATGCCGTGGGGTTGCAAAACAGGAGATCGACGAACGAGTTAACAACGTACTGGATCGTATCGCTCTGCCAGATGTCGGTGAGCGCGAAATTCACCAGTTATCTGGCGGCCAAAAACAACGCATTGCCGTAGCAAGGTGCATGGTCCTCGACCCGGACGTTCTTTTACTGGACGAACCACTTGGAGCACTAGATCTGAAGTTGCGAGAGGCAATGAAAATTGAACTTAAACTGCTTCAGCACCAGTTCGACACGACCTTCATCTATATCACACACGATCAATCCGAAGCGCTGGTGATGTCGGATCAGGTCGCCATTATGAATCAGGGAAGATTTGAACAGGTCGGTACGCCGCAAGAGCTTTATCACAATCCGCAATCAGCATTTGTCGCAGGCTTTGTCGGCGATAGCAATAGCTGGTCTGGGACCGCAGTTGAATCCGCCGGAGAAGTGCTGAAAGTCAAAACTGATGATGGCCTTGAACTGCTGGCCATGCCGAATGATGCCCGTAGTACAGATCGCTCTCAGAAGGTCAGCATTTTTATTCGACCTGAATTCATTCAGGTCGAACGCACACGTGATGAATCGGAGAACACTCAACCTGGACAGAACAGACTGACCGGTATCGTCGACAGCCTGTTATTTAACGGTGCGAACAGCCGAGCGCTGGTACGCAGTCCCACCGATCAGTTGATTGAGGCTGACATAGTTCTTACTGGTGGGTTCGAGGACCTTAAACCGGGTGAAGATGTGCAGCTGATCTGGTCTTGTGAGCAAACCATGTGCTTTAGCGCCTGACGAGGCTCGCTAATGCAAAAGGACATCAAGCGCCTGTCGCTGATCCTGTTATTTGCCCCTTTCGCCCTGTGGATCACCCTGCTGATCCTGCTGCCCCATATTGGTATGGTCGTTTTGTCACTGCGGGAGAAGGTAGCACCGCGGGTTTATGAGTATGGATTCGCGAACTACATTGAGTTTTTCAATGAACCCATTTATTGGAACACACTGATTCGAACTGGTTCGATGTCCCTGCTGGTGACTGTTCTCGCTTTGATCATCGGTTTTCCAATTGCTTACTACATCGCCAAAATCGCCGGGCCAAGAATGCGCGGTGCCCTGTTTCTGTTGTGCCTGATTCCACTTTGGGTGAGCGACCTCATTCGAGCGTTTGGCTGGATTCTGCTGCTGAGGGAGACTGGTGTCATTTCCAGTTTTCTACAGTGGTTGGGGATACTCAGTGGTCCGATTGAAATGCTATACAACGATGTTACGGTCATCATCGGTCTTGTCTATACAGTCATTCTGTTCATGATCGTCCCTTTGGCATCAACCCTGGACGGTATGGATAACTCGATGATTGAAGCAGGGTACAACCTTGGCGGGCGCGGAAGCACTGTACTGCGACGCATCATTATTCCGTACGCTATGCCGGGTATCGCATCCGGCTGCATCATCGTTTTCATGTTGACTGCAGGCAGCTACCTGACACCGATTTTGCTTGGCGGTAAGAATTCGAGTTGGTTTACTGAGCAGATCTATGATCAGTTCATCACTCGCTACAATTGGGAATCCGGCGCTGCGTTTGGTATGCTGCTTCTTGCCTTTACCTCTATCGTAGTATGGCTTGGTCTCAAGCTCACTGGCCAGACTCTGGCCAATACTGTCACCAAGACATAGTTGTCGATGCTTATCCAAAAAAACAAATTCGACAAAATGCTATGGGGGTATCGAGCCTATGTATTGGCATTTTTCATTTTTCTGGCAGCACCTCTCCTATCAGCGGCAACTTTCGCATTCAATGATTCGCTTTTCCCGGCATTACCCTGGCAAGGATTCACACTGAGCTGGTTTTTTGGTGATACGGAACCCAAGCTTGGCATGTTCTACGATCGGCGGTTGATAAGCGGACTTTATTATTCATTCATTATTGCGGTGATGGTTTCGCTGCTAACCGTCTTTATCGGTACCTGCAACGCATTTCTTTTCGTCCGTAAGGATTTTCCGGGGAAGAATTTTTTCTACATTTTGATGATTGTTCCACTGGTTATCCCCGGTGTCATTCTTGGTATCTCAATTCTGGTGCTGGCAAGTTCTGCTGCCAACGGTCTGGAAAATCAGTTCAATTTTGAGCTTGAGCTTTTAAGACCGGGCATTTTTCTTGTGGTACTTGGCCAGATATCGTTCACCGCGACAATCACCTCACTCGTGATTGCTGCAAAACTCAAAAAGTTCGACATTACGATGGAGGAGGCGGCACTTAACCTTGGCGCAAGTACGAATCGAGTACTGTGGACTGTAACTTTACCGTTTCTTCGCTCCGCGATGATTGCTGCAGGTATCGTTGCATTTTTGGTATCGTTCGAAAACTTCAACACCACCCTGTTTTTGGTCGGCTCCGAATCGCCACTTACCATCACCATGTTTGATCGGGTTCATAAAGTGGGCTCGACTCCGGTGTTGAATGCGGTGTCGTTTTTCCTCATGGTCGGTTCCGGACTTTTGGCGATATTGTCGATTTTTGTCCAGAGAGACAAGTCAGCTCGAAATTAATCAGAAACCTCAGCAGTTCGCTGTATACGAACCGTTTAGTGCAGAACGAATCAGCCGGCGACTGCAGCAGTTGCTCCGAACTGCCAGGCGCGCCACATCATGCTGATTCCTGAAACGATCAACACGCCGAGCACCAGGCGATAAAAGATCGTATCTTCAACGCGTTTTCTTAAAGCTCGACCGGCCGCCAATCCAATCGCCAGCGGAATCACCGCCAATGCTGACATGATGGCGAGCCGTCCATCGAGTACCCCAACCAATATCATGATAATGACCCATGGGACAACCGCGCCAATGTAAAGAAAGCTGATGGTGTTGACGAATCGGTTCTTGTCGAGTGTTGGAAGCGAGACAAGATAAAGAATCAGCATCGGCCCGAACATTGATGACAGACCGCCAATCACTCCTGCAGTACCACAAAACGCTGCTCCAGCAGGCTTCTCCATGGCGGACGGAATGGTAATTTTTCGTGGTGACGCTTGTACGAGTGTAAAGCAGATCACTAGAATTCCCACTACAAATAGCAGAGTCTTCTCGTCGATACCAGTGAAAACCTCAATCCCGACCCAAGTCCCAATCAGAAGCGCAACGAAAGCGGGCCAAAAGCGCTTAATCGTAGCAACGGGCTGGTCTGCATCATAGACTTGCCAGAGGTTTGCAACCACAACCGGAAATGCCATGATTACCACAGCATGGTGAGCCGGGAGAACCAGTGCCATCATTGGGACAGTCAATAGCGGCGTACCAATTCCCAGTAGCCCTTTGATCAATCCACCACACGCCATGGCGAGCGCACACCATGCGATAACCCAGGGTGACAATTCAAAAAGCATGCCAGAACTCAGGAAGTGTTGGGGATATTTTGGGTGGTCAAAAACAATCTAGTTGCACTCGCCTCAGCAAACTGAGTGCGAAATTTTATCACTCATCCAATATGCCGCTACTGTGCTCGATCTAGATCTCGTTTACCATTAGCGAGCGGATATAGGACTGTGAGCATGATTTCACTTTAAATCTGTTTGGACAAGCAAATTTATTTGCGTAATTTCTGGTTTCCCCTAATCCGTAATTAGTCGTCCCTGAATGATCCATAATTCAGCGATATATCTTTGTTACTATTGAGTAATGGTGTCACATTCCTGGGTTTGAAATTGCAGGAAACGGTATGATTGGGTCCTGTTTCCCTGCAATTCAGAGAGTAAAAATGAAGCCTCTAAAACCACAGAATCCAAACCAGAGAGAACTGTTCCGCTACCGCCCTGATGGCCAGATCAACATGAACCATGAGCTGGTCCGACTGGCGGCTCTGATTGACTGGAGCGTGTTCGATGATCGTTTCGGTGCGCTGTATCACGCCGGGGCCGGCAGCCCTGGAAACCCACCCAGCTGATGTGGTGGGTCTGCTGCATCTGAAGCACATTCACAAGCTGTCCGATGAGTAGCTGATCATCGGCTGGCTAGAAAATCCATACTGGCAGTACTTCTGTGGCGAGAGTCATTTTCAGACCGGCTGGCCGACAGAGAAGGCGGTGAGTTTTCCGACCGACAGCAAACTATCACCAACGATTAATCTTCCCCACTTTCACCGATTAAAAATCCTGTACCATTCACGACGGTACTACCTGACCCACCAACATTTGTTATATCGTTATTGATGATTCCAGACAGTTTCACGAAGTCGAAAGACACATTGCATGGCGCCCATGGCTTACGACCGCGAGTGCACCTTCTGTCTTTTGTTTTTGACGTGAAGGCCCCGACACTTTAAATGCATCGGTGCGTGATACGCGCTTAACCGTAGGTGAAATGACCTACACGCAATCAAATTGTTGAAGAAACCGAATTCTGGGTATGTGTTCGCTGATTTGAGCGAGCCAGCGAGTACTAAAGAATGCTGCAGCTGTCTTCAAATTCAAGTCGTGGGCTTCGCGGAAATATGTTTTCGTCAGTGCCATACCCAATACTGCAGATGAAATTAGACTGATATCGGCCGTCCGGAAAAAATTCTGCGTTAACTTTTTCCTGGTCAAATCCAGACATAGGGCCACAATCGAGGCCATGTGCACGGGCAGCCAGCATGAAGTATGCTGCCTGCAGTGTAGCATTACGAAATGCTGTTTCGAATATAAGTGCATCATTACCTTCAAACCAAGTTCGTGCGTCAGGTGCATGAGGAAAGGTTTTCTCTAAATGCTCGAAAAAGAGTAGATCAAATGCGAAAATGGCCACAACCGGAGCTTTCATTGTTTTTGCTAGGTTCCCTTCTTCTAACGCTGGTGCAAGGCGTTGCTTGGCATTTGGTGACGAAACAAAGGCAATTCGCATAGGAAGGCAATTCGCCGAAGTCGGACCTAGAATTGCGTCCGCGTAAACTGCCCGAATCAGCTGATCTGGCACCGGTTGATCCTTCCAGCCATTTCGAGTACGTGCTTCACGAAAAATGATATCTAGGGCACTTTCGTTGAGCGCGCGCAGAGTGTTTTCAATATTGGGAGACTGCATCACTTCTCTCTTTCTGTGAAGGGTGTGAAGATGATTAGAACATCGTATTGTTGTGCGCAAGCTTTTCTGGGATCGGCTGCATAACGTCCCAATGTTCCACAATTTTGCCTTTTTCTACCCTGAAAATGTCCATAACAGCTTGACCACGGTCATCCGCATTTTCCTTCCAATGTGCGTGAACAGTGACGTAATTGCCCTCACAGAAAACTCGCTTGATGTCGAAAGTCGATTCCGGCATATTCGCGAAGAACGCGTGAAAAAAGGCACGAAATGCTTCCACACCGTTCTCAACTCCCGGATTGTGCTGGGTATATGTTGAGCCCATGTAGTTGTCTATCCCTTCGTCCACTTGGTGACGATTGAAAACGGTATCAAGAAAAGCAACCACAACCCTCTTGTTTTCTTCTACTTGATTCACTATTGCATCCTCATTTCAAAAGTTTCATGCGAAATTGATCTGCGACGAGCGACAAAATCAAAACCAATCCCAACACAATTGACTGAATATATGACTCCACCCGAATGAGATTCATACCGTTAGTCAAAATTGTGATGAAGAAAGCACCGAGCAAAACGTCACGCACTTTGCCGATGCCACCGAATAGAGATACACCACCGATAACACATGCTGCAATCGCCTGCAGAGTATAAGCACTACCGTTCAATGCTTCGGCCGACCCTGTCCTGGCGATGAACAAGACACCAGCCACACCTGCAAATGTTCCGGACAATACATAGGCAAAAAACATTTGGCCACTGGCATTGATCCCGGAAAGCTTTGCGGCTCGGAGGTTTGAGCCAATCGCGTAGAAGTAACGCCCGATAGTAGTCCGGTTGAGAAGCGCATACACCAGTACGACAAGAATAATAGTCACGAGCACCGGAGGTGCGAGTCCAAAAATGCGACCATATCCCAGTGCACGCATAAATTCATCGGGAACTCCTGTTAGCGGCATACCTTTCGTCAGTAGTAAAGACACCCCAACCAGACTGGTCCAGGTACCCAATGTCATCATAAAGGGAGGTACATTCAGATACGAGACACCGATTCCATTAAAAGCTCCGGCTAATGCGCCTGCCGAAATGCCCGCAAGCACGGCCACAATGCCACCTAGCAATAATGCGTCTGGAGCGACTCCGAGAACTGCCTTCATTGCCAACGCACCGACGACACCCGAAAACCCAACCACAGCACCCATCGACATATCGAGCCCTTTGGTCAGAATCACGATCATCTGTCCCAATGCGACAATCAACAGGAAGGTTGTTTGCCTCACTACATTGAAGATATTCAGGCTCGAATAGAAGCGCTCCTCCTGAATTGCGAATAAAAGAATCGCAGCAACCAGCAATAAAGGCAGAATACCCAGATGAATAAATGCTTGACGAAGCCACGAAGTTGCGTCGGCAGATCTTTTGTCACCATCTCTACGATTCATTTTCACGCAACTTCCTTGGTGCCACTAAAAAAGGCGTTCAATAGTCTTGGCTCGGAAATTTCCGATTTTTCCATATGATCCACTACTTCGCCATCTTTCACGACGTAAACGCGATGGCTCATATTGATGATTTCGGGTAGGTCGGAACTTATCATGAGAACCGACTCACCAGCAGTGATGAGATCCTTCATGAATTTGTACACCTCAACCCTTGCCGAAACGTCAATACCGACAGTGGGTTCGTCAAAAATGAACACGCGAGTATCACGAGCGAGTGCCTTGGTAATTAGGATTTTTTGTTGATTTCCCCCGGAATACGCAGACACAGGCTTGGAAAGATCCAAAGGTGTCACCTTCATTCGCTTGGCGACTCTTTGTGCCATCTGCTGCTCCGCACCACGATTTATCCAACTTGCCCTTGAATATTCTGATAGCGAAAGTGCTGACAGACTGATATTTTCCTTAGTAGACCGCAACAGCATTAACCCCTCGTTGTGACGATCAGAGGTTATGTATACCACTCCCCGGTCAAGCATTCGGCGCGGTGTTGGTCGTTTAATTTCTGTTCCCTCGTGCTTAACACTGCCCGAGAGGATTGGCTCAAGGCCGAATACCGCACGTCCGATCTCCGATTTTCCGCAACCGACCAAACCCGCTAGACCTACGATCTCCCCGGCAAGCACTTTTATCGTAGCCGATCGAACATGACCCGATACCGTCGAGAGGTTCTCAACAGTAAGTCGCTCCTCAGTGGGCTCGCAGGTGAATTGTGGGTAGAAATTGTCGAACGTGCGACCAATCATCAACTCGACAAACTCCTTGTGGTCAGTCGAGCCGGCATCGACAGTCTTGACCGGTTTGCCATCGCGCATTACAGTGACGCGATCGCCGATTTCCTTGATTTCCTTTATTCTGTGGGTGATATATATGATCCCAACACCTTGTTTTCTGAGATCACGGATAAGGCTAAACAGAGTTTCGGTTTCCTTTTCTGACAACGACGCAGTCGGTTCATCCAGGATCAGGACATCGGGTCCTGTGCGTAACGCCTTGGCCATTTCCACCATTTGCTGCTGCGCACGGGACAGCATTCCCACCATCGTCGAAGGGTTAAGATCAAATCCAAATCGTTCCAATGCTTCCTTGGCACCGTGACGGCGTACGCCTCGCTTCAACCACAAACCCGCCTTTGGCTCATCTCCAAGGTAAATGTTTTCTTCTACGGATAGATGTGGAGCAAGGCTAAATTCCTGAAACATCGCTGAAATGCCCCTGCTTCGCGCATCGTGCACATCGCGGAGCTTAATTGGGTTACCTCGCAACGACACTTCGCCTTCGTCCGGTGGAACTGCCCCGCAGATGACGTTTATCAGTGTGGACTTGCCCGCGCCGTTTTCCCCGAACAACACATGAACTTCACCTGCAGCCAGATCAAAATCCATACTAGACAATGCCTGAACAGCACCGTATCGTTTGGATATTGCCCGAACCTGAAGCAGAAGTTGTGCAGCTTCCCTGATCAAACGTTACTAGACTTGTTGAAACTTGACTTAAATCCGTGCAAATTTCGGGTTGCCCATTCTTCTGGGATGGGCTCAAGAGCAGTCTGAATGATTTCGTTCCATTTATTCAGAAATGCGACGCAGGAGATCAATCCGATGACATACAGAATCTCAGATTCGGAAAAGTGATTACGCAACTGTTCTATATCTTCATCCTCAACACGTGCCGGCATGTAAGCTGCATGTCTGCAGAGGCGCAGTAGACATCTTTCGGATTCTGAATAGACAGATGAAGTTTCGTAATCCTCAATTGCTTGGATTTTTTCAAGTGATAACCCTAACTCCTCCGCACCGCAGGCGCAATGGGCAGCGCTATATGGAGAACCGGCGAACCAGCTATATGCATAAGTGACAAGGCGACGAACCGGCTCCGAAACCCTGTCGGGGTACCAAAGATGGTCCATTAAGCCGCTGACTGCGTGCATAATCTCTGGAACACGTCCCATAGTGAAGAAGCTATTCGGAACGTAACCCAGAGCGTCCTCCATTTCTTTAAATACTGATTCAAACTCAGTGAGTTTGTTTCTTTCGAGAGGAGATAGCCTTGGCATGAGAGTTTCCAGATGTTATGTTTTTGGAAAAAAGGTGGCAGTTCACCTGCCACCTAAAATTTTCCTAAGCAGAACTAGTCCACGTTCATTTCGGTTTGCCAGTCCGCTGGTGCAAAGTTGGCAGCCGGCGCGTCATCTACAGACACACCATCAACCAGTGACACGACAGGAACCACATCAAGCAAGGTCGGATCGGCTTTGCCTTCGAGAACTCGAATAGCAAGGTCGACAGCCAAACGGTTGACGATCACTGAGTTCTCAAGGACGACGCCTTCAATAATTTTGTCCTTCAAGCCCTGGATAACGGTCGGTGTCAACCAAGTTCCATAGAGTTTCACCTCACCAACACGACCTTGTTCCCGAAGGATGTTTACTGCCGCTTCAACGGAGCTTCCCATTCCCGCGATGTAGTCCAGATCGGCATACGCAGTCAAAACATCCTCAACCAATGGCTGCTGGTCAATTTTGCCCGGCGCACCGTAAACTACCTTTTCGACACTTACGCCAGAACCAACAATTGCGTCATTAAGGCCAATAACCATATCTTCTGACCATGCTACACCGGCAGGTCCGGGCATCACGATGACCGATACACTGTCACTGGGGTGTCGTTCCGCCAATGCTTTACCAATAACGTCGCCAACAAACTTGAAGGTGACAACCACACGTCCATCGACCTCGGCATCAACACCGATATTCAGGTCAATAACCTTAACGCCCCGTTCTCTAGCTGCAGCAATTTTTTGTCCGTAGGCGGTAGGTGAGATCGCCATAAGAAGAATTGCGTCGGCACCTAGAGTGACACAATCGTCAAATTGGGACAGTTGCGTGGATAGCTTGTCATAACCTCCAGCGTCGAATGTTGTCAGCTTTGCGCCTAGACGTTTAGCTTCATCAACTGTACCCCAAATGTAAGCACGTAAAATCTCATTGGTCGTATGTGGAACCAGCATGCACAGGCTCCATTTTTTTGTCACCTCGGATTGGCTTAGTGCTGTATATGTTTTCACTGAACCATTGAGAGGTTCCATTGCGGTTTTACGAAGGTCGTCCCGGGCTAAAACGTCGAAGCTCCAGTCAGCAACCGTCGAACCCACGCCCACAGTCAGGGTGATCGCTCCTGCGATTACCAGTTTGGCACAGAATCTCATTGTTTTCATATAATTACTCCTCTTCAAGTGTTTTTTTTGCGTCTGCGACCCAAGGAAATTCTTCCACGGCCAAGAAATCAAAATCACCACATTCGCTCCGGAACTCCCAAAGCGATTTGTAGTCCGGGTCGTTATACCAAGCCTCAACATGTTCAATACTTGGGAAGCTGAATATCGCCACTCGATCATGTTTGTGTGACCCAGTGAGAATCTTCTTAACCTCTCCAGTGGAAATCCATTGTCCACCATGCCTAGCCATGATTGGCCCAGATAGTTCTACATAACGCTCCATTTTTTCTGGATCCTTTAAGGTTCCTAGTGCGATAAAGTATGCTGTCATTTGCAGAAATTTTATGTGATATTTTTTGAGAAATTATACACAAATTACATTTTTGAGCAATAGCAGGGTAAAAAAGTTAACGTACAATCGGCAGCCACAATTCCTCACCTCAACTGCACATGCACCGCGAGGCGGAAATAGCACCCTTAACTTAGAAAGACGTTAAAGGTGTGCACTGGCAAGTCCTAGAATTCCGCCGATCAGAGCTACATGCTCATACAAAAAGAACTTGTGAATAGTTGAATGCTCTGGGTCCGGATAAGTCCAGAATCTGTGAAACAGCATGTCAGCCACCAATGTGAAGATGATCAGTAAAGCGGCACCGTATAACGCGACCGCATCAATCAGAAACATTACACTGCCACCCAGTGCGAAAACCTGCCCAACCAAGAAAAGGATTTTCCCACCACCTACGCCGATTCGTTCAAACTCGGATAGATGAAATCCACGGTTCGCGAAATTGAACCAGACAGCCCAGAGAAAGTACGCCGCAACCAGCACTCTTCCGACAAAATTTAAGAGTTCAGATATGTCCATAATTGCATCACCTTTTTGCTATTGAATCGGGACTCGCATACAACACCTCAATCCTCTTCTCAAGTGGAGTCAAATTGGATTGAAATGACTTTCGATTCTGTTCGCATTTGCTGAACAAAATTGCGTTGATAGAAGATGTTTGTTGCCTCAGGATGACGTTTCGAGCATTCTCGCCACAATTGGGGCACCTTCTTTACCACCCATTGCCATTAGATCAAGCCACATTGCCACATGGGGTTTCTGAATCGCCTGGTCCCAACTTTGACGCTGCTGTAATGCCTCGTACCAGCGAGCTACATCACTTCGATGGGACCACATACCTGACAAACCTAGGGTGTCGAGTCGATGAATGTAAGGTGCAAGATTGAAATCTGCCAACGACACGTGATCACCAACCAACCACTTGGACTGTGTCAGTGCCGCATTCATTTGCTCGAGCAAATCATCAAATGCCAAGATAGCGTCACGAAAAGCCGGTGCCTCGTAAGCCATCTCAAATCCTTGGCGCTGCATTTCGCGACTTACCGGATCCATGACATTTTGCAAATGCGCTGCTATCTTTTCCGGTGTGTCCAGCTTGTCCATAAATGCATAACGCAGAGCCACGACAAAACTAACCACAGTGGTGTGGGGGCTATGTAACCCTAAATCCACTCGAAGCGACCAGTTACGGGCCATCGCCCGGTGATAGGCATTTTCGGGTAGTAGATTTGGTCCTTCAAACGCTTCCTCTATATATTCGTTGATTACCGTCGACTCGGTTATCACTCGATCATTGTGTGTAGCGACCGGAACAATAGCCTTTGGATTCAGTTTGAGAAATTCGGGCTTAAACTGAGCACCCTCATCCAGCGGCACTGGCACTTCCCGCACCGAGAGACCCTTTTCAGCTATGACTAGACGCACTTTCTGGCAACAGACTGACTCGGCAAAATCATAAAGAGTTAGTTCTGACACTGTGTTACCTCCACGTTATCTATTTGTCAAAATGAAATTCCGACTTCCATCGACGTTCAATACCAAATATCAAAATTAGCGTAGAATTTGTTGATGGGTCGCGCTTAGATGGGTCGGGCTTAAATGTCTAGTAAGATATTACAAGAAATATTATCATATCACAATCAGCGCATTTAATCTGGCATGACGACCGCTAACAGAAGCAGGGTCGTATAGTCAAGGTAACTACCGAGGAGAGAACATTGGCACTTACAACACTACAGGGGTTTAGTCAGCCCAATAGCGTCGAAGAGGCAGTTGCGATACTGCAGGCCTGTCAGGATTCTGCGATGGTTATCGGTGGTGGCACGTTTATTCACGGTTTGGTAGCAAGAGGCCTCGTTACCGATGTTGAACAGCTCATTGATTTGTCGCGTCTAAATCTGAACCATATGACGTTCGACGAAAATGTCATTAGACTCGGTGCGAGCACTTCATTTGCCAGTCTTGAGGCCTCTGCCGAGATTCAGAATATTTCGTTGCTGGGAGCATTACGCGAAGCGATTGCATACCCGCCTCGACAGGTAAAGAACGCAGCAACTATTGGGGGAGGCGTGGCAGCGTCGTGTCCTTACCTTGATATGCCGATTGCCTTTTTGGCATTGGACGCGATGGTTTGTGCAACTGGTCCTGACGGCACTAGGGAATTTCCAATTGATGAGTTGTTCGTATCTCTATTTGAAACTAATTTGATTCCTGGCGAAATCATTACAGAGATCAAGGTACCTCAACCGTCAGAACAGTCGGCATCGTCATTCGAAAAAATGGAGACTACCGCCAACGATCTTTCAATTGTCAGCGTCGGTGTCAGACTTTCATTGAGCGGTGGTTCACAGTCAGGTGCTCGAATTTTTGTCGGGGGCGGAATCGGTGAAGTCCCGTTTCGCTGCTGCGAAGCTGAAGCGGTTCTTGAGAATTCAGAGTTGAATGCGGAGGATATTAAGCGGGCGGCCACAGCAGCCAAAGGCGAAATTGAGCCTTTTTCGGATCACCGAGCATCGGCTCAATACCGAAAGCATATTACCGGCGTTTTGGTAAGACGCTGTCTAGCACGTGTTGCCAATCAATTGTCTTGACTTTGGGAACTATCAGGATGAAACAACAAATTGAGATTAATGTTAACGGCGAGGTTCAACCCGCGATAATCGAACCCTTCGATACTCTCTTACATACGCTTCGGAACGAGTTGCATCTTATAGGGCCGAAACAAGGTTGCGATACCGGTGGCTGCGGTTGTTGCACCGTGCTAGTTAACGGTGAATCTCGCTATAGCTGTATGACATACACAATGACCGTCGCAGATGCCGAAATCACAACGGTTGAAGGATTAGCTGATGGTCGAAATTTGGATCACATTCAACAGGCATTCATCGACAGTGGTGCGGTTCAGTGTGGTTACTGCACGAGCGGTATGATATTGGCAACTAAGCAGCTGCTTTCCATTAACAGCAAGCCAAATGATGCCGAAATACGACAAGGTCTTGCGGGCAATTTATGCCGCTGTACCGGCTATCACAAAATTATCGAAGCTGTGAAACTAGCTTCAGGCCAGACGACCGGGGAGTAGAACATGTCGAAATTCAGCGATACCGTAGGCACCCACGTCAAGTTTCACGATGCCGAAGACAAGGTCACCGGCGGCCGGGGCTTTCCAATCAATGCATCATTACCTGGAATGCTGCATGGAATAATGTTACGTAGTCCGTATCCCCACGCCAAGATTGTCAGCATCGATGTTTCCCACGCAGAATCGCTTCCTGGCGTTAAGGCAGTGCTGACCCCGGACGACGTGCCTCAGATCAAGTACTCTCCAATTTACTTTATGCCGACTGAGGGTCTTGGCTGTATTCAGGACATGACCCTAATGAGTCGAACCGTACGTTACGCCGGCCAACCTGTTGCAGCGGTAGCAGCGACTACACCAGAAATTGCGGAGCAAGCTCTGGATTTGATTGACATCGAATATGAAGAATTACCTGCGGTCTTCAATGTTGACGACGCAATGATGGATGGGGCGCCTGCAATTCACGATTACACCGAAAAAAACATCGCCAAGCATGAGAAGGTTGAAACTGGAGACCCCGATGCAGGTTTTGCAGAAGCTGACCACGTTTTCGAGCAAACCTACGAAACCCATCGTATCAACATTTGTTCGATGGAACCTCATGTTTGTATAGCTGATGTGGACTTTAACGGTAACGTCACTATTCAGAGCTCCATGCAACATTTGTTCGGCCTTCGCGAAAAGCTCGCGTTTGTGTTGGGACTACCGCAAAGCAAAGTCAGAGTGGTCAAGCCGCCTTACATAGGAGGTGGATTTGGTGGTAAGCTCGACATCACACCAATTGAGCCAATTTCTGCGATCTTCAGTCAAATCACCAATCGTCCTGTCCGGATGGTTTTGACCCGAGCCGAAGAGTTTGTGACCAGCAATAAGTGCCCAATTCGAATGGAACTCAAAACTGGTGTAAAGTCTGACGGGACAATAACCGTAAGGCAAGCCCGTAGCACACTGGATGCCGGCGCGCATGCAACTCACGCCTCAACCGTAATAATGGTCCATGGCCTGTTCGGCTACTGCTTCACTTATAGTTGTGCGAATAGACGTTGGGAAGGCTTATCCGTTCATACCAACAACGTAATTAGTGGTGGTTTTAGGGGCTATGGCGCCCCTCAAGCATCCTTTGCTGTCGAACAGCAGATCGACGAAATTTGTGAGGAACTGAATCTGGACCCTGTTGAGTTTCGAATCAAGAATGCACATAAAGAGGGAGAGCCCCACCCAATCTTTAACGGAACCTTTAGTACTTACCGTTTTGATGACTGCCTGCGGCAAGGTGCCGAGCGTATAGGCTGGAGCCAACGCAAGAAAGCTGGTTCAGACGAAGGTGTAGTCAAAACAGGTATTGGCCTCGGTTGCGCCGTTACCTGGACATCGAACTGTTCTGCTCAGCCCGATCTGTACGAACATTCGGGAGCATTCATCAAGCTAAATGTAGACGGATCCGCCGACATTTGCTCAGCGGCTATTGATATCGGGTGTGGGCAAAATACTGTGTTCTGCCAAATTGTTGCTGCCGAACTGGGCATCCCTGTAGAACAGGTGCGAATGTCCTCAACCGATACCAGCAATGCTCCATTTGATGCTCCAATGCATGCCAGTCGTGGAACGAATGCGGTCGGTAACACAGTAAAGGCTGCCGCTGCCGATGCCAAGAGGAATCTTCTCAAAGTCGCAGGCACCATGCTGGAAGCCAGTCCTGAAGATCTGGATACCCGGGACGGTATGGTGTTCGTGAAAGGAGTGGAGAATCTATCGATAAGCATAAGCGACGTAGCGTCTCGTGCTGATTCACCGTTGGTAACCATGACCGAGCAAGGACCCCAGGGTGATTCAACCCCTTATCGCGGTACTATCATTGGTAGTGCCACAATGGCACCCACTTTCAGCCCAATTCCCGCATCTGCGATGTTCGTAAAGGTTGAGGTCAATACCGACACTGGAGAAGTTCGGGTGGTTCGCGCGGTATATGCCCATGACATTGGTCGAGTTATCAATCCGGCCGGAGCAGAGGGTCAAGTTGAAGGTGGTTTACAGCAAGCCATCGGCTACACGCTGACTGAGCAGGTTCAGTTTGATCCAGATACCGGTGCCTGCCTGTCCAGTGACTTTCTTGATTACAAAATGCCCACTGCTGTCGAAATGCCGCCAGAAATTGAATGTATTTTTATTGAGTCCAATGAACCGACCGGTCCTTTTGGCGCAAAAAGCCTTTCGGAGTGTTGTCTGATAGCACCGCCAGGAGCGATTGCAAATGCTGTCTACAATGCTACGGGGGCCCGTATTCGTGACTTGCCGATTACACCTGAAAAGGTACTCCAGGCATTGGGAAAACTGTAGCCTTGTTAATCAAAAAAACATTCGAGGTCGAAGCGCCGATTGACAGGGTTTGGGGAGTTGTCACCGATCCCAAACAAGTTGCGCAATGTGTACCCGGCTGTGAAAATGCTGAACAAGTAGACGACACGTACCGTGTAACCGTTCTCGTGAAACTTGGACCAATAAAAACAAAGTTCAATCTCAACATTGCTTGCGTCGAGCAGCGCCCACCTGAATACGCCAGATATGAGAGTAAAGGAGACGAAGGAAAGAAGTCCAGTCGGCTTAAAGCCACAAGCACTCTAGCTTTGAGTGGAAATGGTAACAACACCTCAGTTACCTACGAATCGGATTTTAGCCTTGTCGGGCGTCTAGGAAAATTTGGTGGAGGAATGATGGAAAAAGTTGCCGATTCAATCGGAAACGAGTTTGTATCTGAACTGAAACGAATTGTTGAGAATTAGGACTAATTCCTATTGTTGACAGCATAGATTGGTGTCGGTGCCACTATACTACATGGTTCACACTGGCCGAGGTTGAAAGTGCAATCCCCGCACGGTAGGCTGTATTCGGTGACTATTGAACGCTCACGACTTTGTGAAGTTGTTCCCCGAGTCCGTCGATGCCTAATCTGAGCGTCTGTCCAGGTTTAAGGTATACAGGGTCCGGTTTTTGACCAAGACCAACTCCTGCCGGGGTTCCTGTAGAAATGATGTCTCCAGGTAACAACGTCATAAATTGGCTAAGGTAGCTAACCAAGTAGCCGACTCTGAAGATCATATCGGACGTAGATCCATCCTGGTAACGATGGTCGTCTACCTCATGCCAAATTGTCAGCGCGTTAGGATCAGGTATTTCCTCCTTTGTGACCAGCCATGGACCGATCGGTCCATAACTATCCAAACTTTTCCCTTTGACCCATTGGCCCCCTCGTTCTGATTGGTATGCGCGCTCAGAAACATCGTCCACCAGACAATAGCCAGCAATGTGATCAAAGGCGCTGTCCTCAGAAATTCGCTTGGTGTGCTCACCGATGACGATACCTAGCTCAACTTCCCAGTCGGATTTTTTCGAATCTGCTGGCATTTCGATGTCGTCGAACGGACCACTGATAGACGTCGTAGCTTTCATAAAAACTACGGGTTCTTTGGGAATTGGTCTGCCCGCTTCTCGGGCGTGGTCGACGTAGTTCAGACCGATACACACAAACTTTGAGCTAGCGCCAACACATGGTCCTACGCGAGTATTTGCCGAAATTTTAGGAAATTGCGACAAGTCGAGGTTCCGAAGCTGATCCAGAGTGCTGCGTCCCAGATACTCGCCGGAAATTTCGGGAATAACCTTTGATATGTCCCTGGCCACTCCTTTCGAATCCAAAATAGCAGGTACTTCGGCTCCAGTATCGCCAACTCTCAGTAGTTTCATGTTTTCGTCCAGTATCTAGTTTCATTTGGGATAACGTTTACTATAACATTTCACATGAAATACATAAAATATTCCTGAACGCAAAATGTTGCGACCAAACTCGATCTATGCTGTTCCGTTGGAAATGAGAATTCTATTTTCGAGTTTTGGGTAAACCTTCATCATTCTTGGGTGCTGATTTAATGATTACCGTAAGAGATTTGGCTTATGTCCATTATCAGGTGACAGACCTGAACGTAATGATCAAGTTTATGTATGACTTTGGGCTTGGAATAGGTTATCAAACCGAAAGCGAAGTCGGTTTCTCCACTGCCAATGGGAACCCGTATGCATATATCGCTACTTTGGGTAGTTCCAATAAGTTTCTAGGTCTTGCGTTGGAAGCCCGAAATGAGAAGGATCTAGAAATACTGGTTGATAATGGATTGGCAACGAATGTGGAATCACTGGGCAGCCATTATGGTGGGAAAAAAGCCACAGTAATGCACCCTGATGGTCACCGAATAGATGTTGTGTATGGGCGCCAATGGCATCGTCCGACTGACGTGCGAGAGCCATTGATTCACAATTTCGGAACCCACAAACAACGCGTAAACGAGTCGCAACGCCCACCAAAGGGAATTGCGCATGCTTTGCGTCTTGGCCACGTGGCGATAACTGTTAGTGATGCTGCCGATTCAGAAACATGGTTCGGAACGCATTTCGGGTTGCGAGCTGCAGATTATTTGGCCACTCCGGATGAGCAGCAAAATGTAATTGGCGTGTTCATGAGTTGCGACCCTGGAGATGGGACCTGTGATCATCATAGTATTTTCATCTCGCAGTCTGACGACATAAAAATCCATCACTGCGCTTTTGAGGTTCAGGACATTGATGCTGTTATGTCAGCTCACGATTATTTGATTTCTCAAGGATATGAAATTGAAGTTGGAGTAGGGCGGCATATGGCCGGTAGTCAGGTATTTGATTATTGGATGGATCCTTTTGAGCAAAGGATTGAGCACTACAGCGACGGGGATGTCGTTGATCGCCATCACTCCCCATCTGTTATAGCTGGAACCCCGGAAGGGGTGACTCAATGGGGACCAATTCCACCGGATAAATTCTTCGAATAATGGTTGGCCTCCAGAGAGGCAACGTGATTTCTGAATTTACGCAGAGCATCCAAGGTGCGCCGTGGCACTTATTTCAACCAGAATCTCTGGTTTGGCAAGTTTGCTGACCTCGACCAGTGTGCAGGTTGGAAAATCACCACTAAAAAATTCTTCTCGCGCACGCCAGACTTCATGATTATTGGCCATGTTGGTCACATAGATGATCATTTGCACTATATCGTCCATAGAGCCATCGACTGATTTCATGTAAGCAGCAAACTTAGAGAAGATGTAGTGTGATTGCTCATATTCATTGTCTCCGGCGAGGGTTTCACCATCATGTTTTCGAGCTGTAAGTCCGGCGATGTATACCGTGTCGCCAATGCGCATGCAATTGGACCATCGTTTGGGTGGGGGTTCTGCTACATCAGATGTTAGGATACGTTGCTTTTTCATACTAACCACGGTGTTCATGCCACGGGAAAATCTGAACACTCTTATAGAGACCTTCAGATGTGTAGGGATCACTAGATGCAATTTCGCGGGCATGTTGTTCGCTCTCAGCACTGATGATATAGGTCGTGCCCAGCGACTCACTCCCAGACTCACTGCCTAGACTGCCACTGAGATGGCTTAGATTTTGAGCTGATAGTCCGCTAATGAACTGCTGGTGAGCGGAATATGCAGCACTGTCACTTCCGGGGAGCGGATTGGCCGCAACTGCAATAACCATGTAATATTGCTCGTCACTGGTTACCTTTCCAATTGTGCTATCGGTATGGTAATCCGGCATTTCGTAGTAGTGCGGTCCATCGTAGACCTCAATGAGAATGCTGCGCTCATGTGCTAACGTTGGGCCATGGGGATGGTCTTTGGGGTTTGAGTAGAAACTACCGGGTGTCAGCACTAGATTCGAGTCCGTATATTCGTATTTACCTTCAAGGCAATACATAAACTGATTTGAAGCATGCGAGTGTTTTTCGGGAATTCCCGACCCCTTGGGAAAATCCAATAGGGCAATACTCGCTCCAGTCGTCGGATGCTCCCACAGGACATATTGCTTTAACGCAAATTTCTCGAATGATTGCCAATCATTGGTGCTCAGGTGTTGGGTGTGAATTAACGTTTCGTCAGTCATATTGTTAGTTCCGGTAGTTGGTAATACTCCGTAAAACATTTTATATAAAATTTTAGTTAATATTGATACAACAGATATCTTTACAGTATTTCTCGCCGAGCAGTCAATCAGGCGAACGGGTACATTTGAAGACTGGTACACCGACGGACGGAATCATGAAAGGGGTTGAAACCCACATGATGTTTGCCTAGTTTTCGGATCTAGTTTCGACATCACCTGGAAGGTCTACTATCGTATCCACCGACTACAGCCCGATGAAAGATTCGGAATCAATCTGCTGACAATCAAACGTGAATTCTTCCGTCGCAGAAGATAGAAGGTAGGCTCATCGGAGAATTAGTGTACCTGTCGCTCGTGCCCAGCCACTGGCTCATGCAGCCGCCTCATAACAGGAAAATTCAGATTCGAAGAACTAACAACAATTGAAACTATTGTTTCAACACATTCATCGGATAGAACATGAGAATTACCCTATAACTTCTGACAACTGTTTTATGTGATCGCGCAGTGCTTTGACAGCAGCTTCGGGATCAGCTTTTTTGACAGCCTCAAGGATCGCCCTATGTTCAGTTTGTACCACTTCGAGTTTATCGCGTCCTGTAATCCGCAAGAACCACAATGGATTGGAACGCTGCTTTAGTGATCCAATCAGTTCTGCAAGTACTGGATTGCCAGATGCATCTGCTAGCCCAATATGAAAATCGTGATCAACCCGCATCAAGCTTTTCCGATCTTTTTTTTCTAAAAATTTGTCGGCGTCATTCATCAATTGATCTAGATATTTGATTTGCTCGCTTGTAGCATTTTTAGCTGCCATTCCTGCAGTGGCGGACTCAAGAATTAGGCGTGACTCCATAACCGACTTCAGTTCGTCTGTAGACCATCCTCGAATAAACATGCCCTTACGCGGAACAACCTTTATTAGACGGTCGTGGTTCAATCGAAACAGCGCGTTTCGTACCGGCGATCTTCCCAGGCCACTGACTTCGCAAAGTTCCATCTCTGTGTATAACTGACCTAGCGCGAGTTCGGAGTTCAGTATTTTCCACTTGAGTATTTCATACGCCTTATCACTTTGAGATTGCTTTGACACCTTTGCTTTAACGTTATCGTTCATTGCGCTCCATTTCGATTTGTAGAATCGTCCCTCATTTGAAATTCTAAATGATTATTTCACATGAAATGACTTAGTGAGTTTATCAGCTAATATTTTATAAGAACTTCTTAATCTCGCTTGGCGTTGGTATTCCATACAGAGGCAATGATGTGAACCACAAAGTCCATTTACAGCTATTTGGAGATGGTTTCTGAAAGTGTCCAATGATTTTGCCATGACTTCAATCCAGACCCATGGTGTCGGCGATTCCACCCAACACGTATCAACGAACAAATGAGTTTGATTAACGTGAAGATGGTTTACTAATTCGAAAACTCACGAATCGGCCTTTGAACCCACTTTTGGACAAATCGAGAATATGACACTCGCCATCTCTGCCAATGCAAAAGTTGATCCTGCAAACCTGGGTAAGTTCTAATTGGATTCAGTGGTGGCTTTGCTATGAAGTCCGTCATCTGCAACACTTAGATTTGAGCAGAATCGTTTAACATTTCATATAAAATGTTAAACTCATGACCTAATTTTTGAGGAAAAATTGCAGAATTCTAGTACTGCTGACCAATTGTCCAGCAATGACAAATTGCTCGCATGCAGCACATCAACAATCGCCAATGCGTTACTGGCCCTGGGATTTAGAAATAGGTATCTGATGGGCCTCAACCCTTTAGACCCTCAACAACCTCAAATGCTGGGAAAAGCCTACACACTGCGATTTATTCCAGCACGTGAAGACTTGGACAACTTGGAAATTTATGAGCTTGACAGTAATGTCCATCGACGTGCGATCGAGGAAATTCCAGAGGGATCGGTACTGGTAATGGATACCGGAAATTGCGTAGCAGCATCATCGATCGGCGACATTATGGCAACTCGCCTCAAAAAAAGAGGGATAGCCGGGTTTGTCACGGATGGCGGATGTCGTGATACTCCAGCCATCGTGGCAGCTGGACTTCCCGGGTATCAGAGGCAATCAGCCCCCCCTTCAACAGTAATCGCGCTGCATGCAGTAGACTTGGAAGTTCCAATAGGCTGCGCGGGTGTCGCTGTGTATCCGAATGATACTGTGGTCGGAGACAGGGAGGGTGTCGTAGTCATTCCTGCCCATTTGGTTGACGATGTTGCAGATTCGGCCTATGCGACTACCGACTATGAAGAGTTTGTTGAAGTTCAAATCTCTCAGGGTCGTTCTATTTTTGGCCTGTTCCCCTCCACTGAAAATAGCCGAGACGAGTTTCAGAAATGGGTTGCTGGTGGCAGGCCCAAGAACTAGTTATTCAATATGACTACTTTCGTGAATACGACAGGAACAATCTTATGAAATTTGAAATCAGTGAGGTCTTCGATCAGCTTGGCATAGAAACTGTGAATTCTGGAGCATTTTGCAGTGCAGATGGATGGTTCCCAGTTGACGAAAATGGAGTTTTTTCTCATGTGTTTCCTGCCAACGGTGAGAAAACGGTCGGAATTTCATCTGCAACACGTAATGATTACGACCGCATCATCAATTGTGCCGTGGAAGCCCAAAAACGTTGGCGCATGGTGCCGGCACCGGCCCGCGGCGAACTGATTTCACGAATAGCTGATCTTATGGCCGAGAACCACGATGCACTCGGCAAGATTGTAGCGATTGATACTGGAAAATCAGTAATGGAAGGCAAGGGCGAGGTCAAGGAAGCAATTGACATGGGCCGTCTGGCAACTGGCCAGTCACGTATGTTATACGGCCATACCCAACAGTCACAACGCGAGAAACACCGAATGTACGAACAATGGTTACCGCTCGGTGTTGCTGGCTTGATTACCGCGTACAACTTTCCAGCCGCTGTGTGGGCACAAAATGGATTTTTGTCAGCAATTGGTGGCAACACCGTAATTTGGAAACCCAGTCCCAAAGTGCCCTTGACTGCTATAGCTTTACAGCATCTGACTAATCGCGCCATGGAGGAAACCGGACACAACGGAGTTTTCTCGCTCTTCATACCAGAAGACAATGAAGTTGCCGAGGAAATGGTCAAAGACGAACGAGTTGCTCTAATTTCATTCACTGGGTCTACAGCAGTGGGACAGCATGTTGCCAGTACAGTTGCCAAAACTCTTGGGCGACGATGTCTATTGGAGTGTTCTGGAAACAATGGCTGCATCGTAGATGAAACCGCAGACCTGAAGCTTGCCGCACGTTCAATTACATTCGGTGTAGTAGGTACGACAGGTCAGCGTTGCACCAGCACTCGACGGATCATCGCGCACAAAAGCGTTAGAGATGAACTAATCGCAAACTTGGTCAGCTCTTTCGAGCAAATCAGCATCGGTGATCCACGGGAAGAAACTGCGATGGTTGGACCTCTTATCGACCCTGCTGCGGTAGGACATTTTGAGACTGCCGTTTCCGAAGCTGTCGAAAAGGGAGGAAAGATTGAGTACGGTGGGAAACGAATAGATCGTCCTGGCTACTATGTTGAAGCAACCATCATTTCTGATTGTCAGGCTGATTGGCCGTGTATCCAGCGAGAAACATTTGCACCACTGGTCTTCGTAATTGACTATGAAGACTTGGACGAGGCAATCGACATTCACAACGGTGTCGCCCAAGGGCTGGCATCGGGAATTCAAAGTCAGAATTTGAACAATATCGAAAAGTTTTTGTCTGCGTCAGGCACTGACTGTGGAATCGCCAAAGTTAATATGGGCACGACTGGCGCTGATGTCGGTGCCGCATTTGGTGGGGAAAAGGAAACCGGCGGCGGCCGAACCGCAGGTTCGGATGCCTGGAAGGGTTACATGCGAAGACAGAGTGTTTGCATTAACTGGAGTAACGAATCACCTTGGGACAATCTGATCACTCTAGATGACAGCTGATTGTAATGATAATACTTAATTTGACGAGATGCCTGCACCACTTTGCCTAGCCAATTCAGGTGATTGAACGAAACTAACCTAAGAGAGGAAATAACTGTGTCTACACATAAACACCATGATTCTAAAACGATGTCTCGACGAACATTTATTGGTCGAACTACATCTTTACTTGCGGCTACCGCTCTGCCAATGCCACTATTCGCCAGTAAACACCCACTCAAAATTGGATACGTCTCACCGCAAACCGGTCCGTTGGCAGTTTTTGGAGAAACCGACAATTTCATTCTGGACGGTGTAAGACAGTCACTAGCCAATGGAATTGAAATCAACGGAAAAAAACGCCAAATCGAAATAATCGTAAAAGATAGTCAATCCTCATCGAGTCGTGCAGCGACCGTTGCCGCTGAACTTATTGAGCGAGACGAAGTCAACCTTATGCTAGTTACTGCGACACCGGATACTACTAACCCTGTCGCTGATCAATGTGAGCTGGCTGAAGTTCCCTGTGCGTCGACCGCGGCCCCTTGGGAAGCCTGGTATTTCGGCCGTGGCGGGACTCCTGATAGTGGTTTCGACTACACCTATCACTTTTTCTTTGGACTTAACGACGCACTCAACGCCTACACTTCGACCTGGAATCGACTCGATACTAATAAAGTCGTCGGTGGCCTTTTCCCGAATGATGCGGATGGTGCAGCCTGGTCACATCCAGAGGTGGGTGCTCCAGGACTGTTACCGGGGATGGGTTACAAATTAATAAATCCTGGTACATTTACCAACCTAACCGACAATTTTTCCGCACATATAAGCGCCTTTAAAACAGAAGACACCGAGTTGCTGACAGGTGTGCTTAATCCGCCGGACTGGAATACCTTCTGGCGTCAAGCTCGCCAACAGGGGCTCAGGCCAAAGGCAGCCACTATAGGAAAAGCTTTGGTATTTCCAGCAGCGGTAGCGACATTGGGCGACCTCGCTGACGGGCTTACTATGGAAGTTGTTTGGGCACCAAACTTTCCATTTTCTTCATCCCTGACCGGACAAAGTTCAGCCGAGCTAGCAGCGGCTTGGACTAAAGCTTCAGGAAAACCCTGGACTCCACCTTTGGGATGGACTCATGCAATTTTTGAAGTTGGTATAAACGCACTGGTTACTGCGAGCGATCCGGAAGACCGAGAATCAGTTAACGAAGCTTTGGCGGCAACCAATCTTGAGACGACCCTTGGACCGGTCAACTTCTCGACCGGCCCATTTGGTCGCAACGTGTCTATCACACCGCTTGTGGGCGGGCAGTGGCGCCTTGGTGGTGAATTTGGCATTGAGGTTGACATCATATCCAATGATTTTCTCCCTGAGGTGCCGATAACGGCTGAGCTACGTAATTTGCGTGACGTCTAGACTACTTTTTGAACTGAAGGGAATTACATTCCGTTATGGTGCATTAACTGTTACCAACAACGTTTCGCTTCGAGTTGACCAAACGGACGTAATTGGCCTCATTGGCCCCAATGGAGCCGGTAAGTCCACATTGCTTGACTTGTCGATGGGTACCAAGTTACCCGCCGAAGGTGCTATTTTTCTCGAAGGAAGGGATGTAACCAGAGTTCCAGCGCAACAGCGAGCCGCTTTAGGTATTGCACGTGCCTTCCAGGTTCCCAGACCATTTTTGGGTATGAGCGTATTCGAAAACGTTCTCGTAGGTGCAACACTTGGCGGCAACCTGCCAGAGCGCTCCGCTTATGATCAGTGTTTTGATGTGCTGGAAAATACAGCGTTGCTCGCACATGCAAAATCACCGGCAAGTACGCTACGTCTTCTGGATCGCAAACGCTTGGAAATGGCGAGAGCCCTAGCTACGAAACCTCGCATTCTACTGCTCGACGAAGTAGCGGGTGGCCTAACGGATATGGAATGTGAGAGTCTAATTCAGACAATTCGTGAAGTTGCCAAAACAGGAGTCGCAATTGTCTGGATAGAACATATCGTCCATGCTCTACTCGCAGTAGTCAATCGTCTGGTTGTAATGGACCAGGGGAAATTGACTGCAGAAGGGGAACCGAATGAAGTAATTGCTCTGCCAACAGTGAGAGAGATCTATATGGGGACGCCTGCGTGACTTTGCTGCAAACGCATAACCTCGATGCTTACTATCTCGACTTCCAGGCGCTTTATGGTGTTTCCATCTCTCTTGACGCTGGTCAAATTGTAGCGATAATCGGGCCGAACGGCGCTGGGAAAACCACGTTACTTCGGAGCCTTGCCGGATGGGTCCCAGTAGAACGCGAGTGTGTAACATTTGATGACGAATCCATAGGGGGTTTCGCCGCAGAAAAAGTTGTTGCACTCGGAATAGCTTCCGTCCCCGAGGGGAGACGACTTTTTCACAGTCTCTCAGTAGAAGAAAACTTGCTGATGGGTCAAGAGTCCAATCGGTCAGGTGACTGGTCAACAGACACCGTGTTCGACCTCTTTCCAGTATTGCAAGGCTTGCGTAAGCGTCGTGGTTCAGACCTTTCTGGTGGTGAGCAGCAAATGGTAGCAATTGGTCGGGCACTGATGGCCAATCCAAAGGTACTGTTATTCGATGAGCTTAGCCTTGGTCTTGCACCAACAATTGTGGGTGATATCTGTCGCACGCTACCTGTACTTCGTGATAAAGGCGTAAGCATGATTGTCGTAGAGCAAGATGTTCGTCGCGCGTTGGATTTATCTGACTATGTCTATTGCATTCTCGAAGGCAAAATAAATTTGGAAGGTGAAAGCAACGAACTTGCATTCGACGATGTCGCAAATGCCTTTTTTGGAGTTTAACCATGAGTGAACTCGTAAACACAATCATTCAGGGAATCCTTATCGGTGGTCTCTATGCTCTGTTCGCAGCGGGACTCTCATTGGTGTTTGGTGTGATGCGCGTAGTCAATCTTGCCCACGGTGATTTGATTGTTACAGGATCTTTTCTCGCGTTTACTGCGACTTCGATACTCGGCATACACGCGGCACTCAGTGTTGTTTTTGTCTTGCCTTTTATGGCTCTTCTTGGTTACAGCATTCAACGAGCAATTTTAAACAGGACTGTTGGTACGAACGTATTGCCTCCACTGCTCGTCACCTTCGGTATCGCAATAATTTTGCAAAATGGGTTGCTGCAAATTTTCACTGCTGATGACCGCAAACTCGACTTCGGAAACATTGAGATAGCCAGCATGCAAATCGGTAACATCTCGATTGGGTGGTATTCGATATTGGTTTTTGTATGCGCTATCGCAATCATTGCGGGGCTGCAGTTCATATCGTACAAGACTCGCATCGGCCGGGTACTTAGGGCAACGGCAGATGATCCGGAAGTGGCTCAGGTAATGGGGGTAAATACAAGACACACTTTTTCGGTTGCAATGGCGATTGCGATGGTTGTTTGTGGGATATCTGCTGTATTGTTCGCAGCATGGACTAGTTTCACTCCGCTGTCTGGACCTTCGAGACTATTGATCGCGTTTGAAGTTGTAGTGATTGGGGGGTTAGGGTCAATATGGGGAACACTGATAGGTGGACTGACACTAGGCGTCGCTCAAGCTTTCGGCGGTTACCTAAATCCCGCATGGCAGATGCTAGCGGGACATATCGCATTCATCATCATTTTGGTTTTACGCCCAGCGGGTATTTTCAAAGGGCAGTAATAACGTGCCAAATTACAAAATTGAACGGAATGAGAAATACCATACCGGAGTCTTGATAGGCTTCGGTGTTCTGCTCGTTTTTCTCGTTCTATTGCCCTTCTGGGGCGATAAGTCCACCATGCGACTTGCCACAGAAATGGCAGGTTATCTTGCTTTGGCCGTGATGTGGAATTTGCTGGCGGGGTATGCCGGTGTGATGTCAATTGGGCAACAGGCGTTTGTCGGAGTTGGCGGATATGCCGTATTCACTCTAGCAGGCCTATGGGGTGTCCCGCTGATTCCATCCATATTGCTGGCGGGTTTGGTCGCTGGGCTTTTGGCAATTCCGGTCGGTCTCATTCTGTTTCGGCTAAATGGTGCTTACTTTGCGATTGGGTCGTGGGTGATGGCAGAAATTTTTCTCTTGTTGACAGCACAATCTGATTATCTGGGTGCGGGTTCGGGGATGAGTTTTCCCACAGCTGTTGCTAAGTCCTTTGGAAATTCGACGGAAAGAGCTGCGCTTTTCTGGTGGATTGCTTTAGCAATTGTGATTGCCGCACTGTTGATCGCCTACTTGTGGCTACGTTCGTCTCGTGGACTTGCTCTGACAGCGATGCGTGACGATGAAGTGGCAGCTTCAGGGCTCGGCGTGAATGTCATGCGAAACAAATTACAGGTATTCCTGGTAGCCTCCGCTGTCGCCGGACTTGTAGGCGCAATTTTGTTTTTGGGTAAACTAAGAATTTCTCCAACTTCTGCCTATGACGTTAACGAGTGGACTGCGAACATCATCTTCATCGTTGTGATTGGTGGCCTTGGACGATTGGAAGGCGCTGTGGTTGGGACAATAATATTTTTTCTTTTGCGCGGTTTTCTCGCAGATTTTGGATCTTACTATCTGATTATTCTGGGTTTGATTGCGATTCTTACCATGTTGAAAATGCCACAAGGGGTGTGGGGACTCATCTACGACAAAACTCAAATTGAACTATTTCCTTTGAAGCGAAAAATTGTCAATTAGGTTGCGGGAGATCATGCACAGAAAGAATTGACGTGATAGATTGGCAGTCAAAATTACTCGAATATTCGATCCACTTGTTCGCTAGTCAACTTCTATCGGAAGTGCGTCAAGGGCTTCCGAGACGATATATTGCCTAAGAAGATGACTTACCGCAGCTTCGCGGAAAGCTGGATATTGTGTAGCAATATACACGTTTGTCTGTCAGACCAGACTTGGTTGCCTGCCGATATGACGAGTTGTCTTCTGATACTCCGCTAAATCGCGTTCTGAAGGCCGCTGTCGTAAACTCATGAGCATAAGTCGCTCTGCAACAAATTTTCGATTGTTGCAGGAGCTCAGAATTCGAATCGATTCTGTCAGCAATGTCATCAATCCCCTCCAACAGCCAGTAAGAATCGACCGTACAAACAGAACCTACAAGAATCTTTACAATCGGGCAATGTTATTTCTTCGGTCGGAATATCAAGGAACATCCAGTGGTTACTCGGACGGTTATTCAGCTGTTTGGCTTTGTTGGATGTCTTGGGATAGAGGCGATACGGATGTTCCGATAATTTATTAAGATAATTATAACATATTGATATTATGCAGTATTTGTTATTTTGTCAACCTTTGTTTATAAGTCCCCAAATTTACATTCAACTTTGCTTCATTAGTTCTTATGGCGTGGTTGCTACAAAGTGGCTTGATCACCTGTAAACACGAAAAATCTTTTTTACTTGAATAATAACCAAGTAAAATAGTCGGAAATAACATCATTTTGAATGACCAGCGATGAAATTGACAACGAAAGGCCGTTATGCCGTGACCGCGATGATGGATCTGGCGCTGCACCAGTCGGAACATGAGTATGTCTCGCTCAAGTCGATTGCAAATCACCAGGAAATTTCCGTTGCATATCTTGAGCAGATATTCTCCAAGCTTAAAGCTGGTGGGTTAGTCAATGGGATCCGCGGGCCAAATGGCGGATACCGTCTCTCACGATCTGCCGAAACCATTTCGATTTTCGAGATCATTGATGCAGTTGACGAACCGATTGACATCACCCGTTGCCATGGCAAGAAAGACTGCCAAGATGGGGAAGTGTGTCTCACCCACGGACTGTGGACCGATCTCAGCAACCAGATTTCATCTTTTCTGGATCAACTTAAACTGGGAGACATCGTACAGTCCGAAAGGGTGCGAAAAGTTGCCGCACGTCAATCAATGCGCTGCACGGAAACACAACAGACACAACACGTGTCATTTACCTAATTCATTTATTAACTTTTTCACAAGGACTACACTGTGAACACCTCTACCGCTCAGGACATTAGTGAATTTGTCGGCCGTGAGTACAAGGAAGGATTTACAACAGATATTGAATCTGATACCTTTCCGCCCGGCCTGGATGAAGACGTTGTCATCGCACTATCAAAAAAGAAAAATGAACCCCGGTTCATGACGGACTGGCGGCTGAAGGCGTTTGCCCGCTGGAAAAAAATGCAGGAACCCGTCTGGGCGCACGTGAATTACACCCCGATCGACTATCAGTCGATCAGTTATTATTCTGCTCCCAAGTCCGATGCCGACCGTCCGAAAAGCCTGGATGAGGTGGACCCGAAACTGCTTGAGACCTACGAAAAGCTCGGAATTCCGCTATCGGAACAAAAAATGCTGGCAGGTGTTGCAGTTGATGCTGTGTTCGACAGTGTTTCAGTAGCAACCACTTTCAAGAAAACACTAGCGGATGCAGGAGTGATTTTCTGCTCATTCTCTGAAGCTGTTCAGGAATACCCGGAACTTGTCAAGAAATATCTGGGTTCAGTCGTACCGTCGGGAGACAATTTTTTTGCGGCATTAAATTCGGCGGTCTTTAGCGACGGATCATTTGTCTATATTCCGAAAGGCGTGCGCTGCCCAATGGAACTTTCGACCTACTTTCGAATCAATGCAATGAACACCGGTCAGTTTGAAAGAACACTGATCGTCGCCGAGGAAGGCAGTTATGTCAGTTACCTCGAAGGTTGCACCGCACCGATGCGCGACGAAAATCAACTGCATGCAGCAGTTGTTGAACTGGTCGCCATGAAAGATGCAGAAATCAAGTATTCGACAGTGCAGAACTGGTACCCAGGTGACGAAGAAGGACGCGGTGGTATCTACAACTTTGTCACCAAACGCGGTGCCTGTCGTGGTGATAATGCAAAAATTTCCTGGACCCAAGTTGAAACAGGCTCGGCAATTACATGGAAATACCCGAGTGTGATGCTTGAGGGTGACCGTTCAATCGGTGAATTCTATTCAGTGGCACTCACCAATAATTACCAGCAGGCCGATACTGGTACCAAGATGGTCCATATCGGGAAAGACACATCAAGCACAATTATCTCCAAGGGAGTCTCGGCCGGCAAAGGCCAAAACTCGTACCGCGGGCTCGTGCGTATCTTGAAAGGTGCAGCTAATGCCCGCAATTATTCGCAGTGCGACTCACTGTTGATGGGAGACAAATGTGGGGCACACACGTTTCCATATATTGAAGTCAAGAATCCAAGCGCCAAAGTCGAACATGAAGCAACAACTTCGCGAATCAGTGAAGACCAACTGTTTTATTGCAAGCAGCGCGGGCTTTCAGAAGAAGACTCGGTGTCCATGATCGTAAATGGCTTTTGCAAGGAAGTCTTCAAGGAATTACCGATGGAGTTCGCAGTCGAAGCACAGAAACTGCTGGGCATCAGTTTGGAAGGCGCAGTTGGCTAACCAGCCGCCTGCATTTCTCAAAAACACAACCACCATAAAAGAGGCTTGACAAGAATGCTGTCAATTCGAAACCTGAAAGTTGAAATCGGAGACAAGAAAATTCTGAATGGTATTGATCTATCCGTCAATGCCGGCGAGATTCATGCCATTATGGGACCCAACGGATCCGGTAAAAGCACCTTGGCCAATGTGATCACCGGCAAGATGGAGGAAGACATTTCCGGTACCGTTGAGTATCAGGGCTACGATCTGCTGGAACTCGATCCTGAAGAACGTGCTCGGGAGGGTATCTTTCTCGCCTTTCAGCATCCGACTGAAATTCCTGGTGTGAACAACATATATCTCATCAAGGCGGCAGTCAACGCAATGCGCAAACACCGCGGCGAAGCAGAAGTGGATGCAATTGATTTTCTGAAACTGATTCGAGCAAAGATGAAGCTTCTCGAAATCAACGAGTCATTTCTATACCGGTCGGTAAATGACGGATTTTCTGGCGGTGAGAAAAAGCGAAACGAAATTCTTCAGATGCTGATGCTTGAACCGCAGCTCGCGCTGCTCGACGAAACAGATTCAGGACTCGATATTGATGCGCTTAAAGTTGTATCTCGCGGCGTCAACTCTCTGGCTGATGACGGCCGCGCAATCATCATCGTTACTCACTTCCCCAGAATTCTAGAATACATAGTCCCCGACCGCGTCCATGTCATGCTGAACGGGAAGATTGTGCACTCCGGCGACAAGAACACTGCACATGATCTAGAAAAGTATGGCTACACGTGGGTGACCGAGAGGATCAACAATCCGACCGAGGCCGTTGCATGAGACAAAGCCCACTCACCGGTCACCTGATCGGACTTCATGAGGAACTTTCGGGTGGTTTGCCAGGAGCCCAGGACGCGACTGTTGCCGCTATGCGTCAACGCGCTATTGCCCGACTGACTGAAATCGGTTTGCCGAAAATAACCGACGAGGCTTGGCGCTATACCAACATTCGCGCGTTTGACAAAGTTGCATTCAGACCTACTGCTGAATCCAATGCTGCACTGACGAAGCTGGATTTTGCAGCATTGGAAATTCCATCATTGAACCGATATCGCATCGTTGTTCTGGATGGCTGGGTTAGCGAGGCGCATAGCACCCTCGATGAGTTGCCAGAAGGCTTAGTGTTTAACCGCCTTAAAAATGTGCTTGAAGGGAGCGCTGATTCAGAGACAATTCAGATTCTTGAAGATCGAACGGCCCGTGCCGGGCACGGATTCGAAGCGTTGAACTCTGCTTTTGCGGCAGATGGTGTGGTACTGCGATTGGAAGCCGGACTGGAGCTCGATAAGCCTCTCGAAATTTTGCATATTACTCAGAATGATGCCAATTCGCGTCTCGCCAATATCAATCACTGCATCACACTGGAAAAAGGCGCCAAACTAAACCTGATCGAACGCTACGTCTCAATGGCTGATACCCGACACATGACGAACGTCTCAATTCGTATTGATCTTGCTGAGTCCGCTGAACTTAGCCATTACCGAATTCAAGATGAAAGTGATGCCTCAATGCACATCGGCTATGCCAACGCCAGACAAAACTCTGACAGCTGTTACCGGATTTTCTCCATATCGCTAGGTTCGCTGCTTGACCGTCACGAAGTCAGGCAAAGCCTGGAAGGAGCCGACGCGCACTGCGAAATGAAAGGACTCTATATTGGCCGCGGCAAACAGCACATTGATAACTACACCACTGTCGTGCATGCTTCACCGGATGCCAGCAGCGATGAATTTTACAAAGGTATTCTGAATGATCGCTCTCGGGCTGTGTTTCACGGCAGAATCCGGGTTGATCCGGATGCACAGCATACAGACGCTCATCAGCAAAATCGAAATTTGCTGCTGTCAACTGACGCAGAAGCGGATACCAAGCCGCAGCTCGAAATATATGCAGATGATGTCAAGTGCTCTCACGGTGCGACAGTCGGCTACCTGGAAGCCGATGCGATTTTTTACCTTCGAAGCCGCGGTCTGAGCGAAGCGGAAGCTCGAACGATTCTTACAGAAGCATTCGCTGCGGAAATTCTGGATCAAATTGAGCTGGCACCCGTTCGGGAATTCCTTCTCGAACTCGTACGAGACAAACTTGTCGGCGACCACAATCTTAAGGAGGCGGCATGAGTGAAGCTGCACTCAAGACTCCAACAGAGATCCAGTCCGGAAACTTGCTGGATATTCAAGAAATTCGCGCTCAATTTCCCATTCTGGGGGAGATTGTGCACGGCAACACACTAGCCTACCTGGATAATGGAGCAAGCTCCCAAAAACCGATTGCTGTTACTGAAACTTTGGAACGATACTATGCTACACAGCACGCCAACGTTCATCGCGGCGTGCATGAACTAAGTGATCGTGCGACTGAAGCCTACGAGTCAGCTCGTAAAACCGCCTGTAAATTTGTCAATGCGAATCGTACGGAAGAAATCATTTTTGTTCGAGGGACGACTGAGGGTCTGAATCTGGTTGCCGAATCCTATGGCCGCTGGAAGCTGCAGCCAGGCGATGAAATTCTGGTCAGTGAGATGGAACATCATTCCAATATCGTACCCTGGCAACTCATTGCAGAACGTACTGGCAGTATCGTTCGCATGATTCCGATGAATGACAACGGCGAAATCATTCAGGAAGACTACCTAAATCTGCTGAACGACAAAACTCAGATCGTGGCCATTACCTACGTGGCGAACTCTTTAGGTACGGTTAACCCAATCAAGGAAATGGTGCGCATGGCGCACGATGCCGGTGCAGTGGTTGTTGTTGACGCTGCTCAGGCTGCACCTCACATTAGCATTGATGTTATTGATCTTGACTGTGATTTTCTCGCACTTTCCGGACACAAAATGTACGCACCAACCGGTATCGGCATTTTGTATGGCAAAGGGGAACTTCTTGAGGCAATGCCGCCATACCAAGGTGGCGGTGAAATGATTCGACGCGTATCGTTCGAAGGCTCGACTTATGCAGATATCCCTCACCGTTTTGAAGCGGGTACACCAAACATCGCAGACGCGGTTGGATTCGGTGCCGCTTGTCAGTTCATGTGGGATATTGGTATTGACGAAATTGCTACACATGAAAAAGAACTACTTGACTACGTGCACGAGTGTGCAGAGCGGTACGAAGACATAAGAATTTACGGTAACGCAAAACACAAGGCCGGTGTGTTCGCCTTCACTCTAGACAAAGTTCATGCCCACGATCTGGGAACCGTTCTCGACCGACAAGGTGTGGCGATCAGGGTCGGTCACCACTGTGCCATGCCGGTCATGAAACACTTTAATGTTGCTGCGACTGCACGTGCTTCGTTTGCGGTCTACAACACGCATGACGAAATCGACCGCATGTTTGAGGCAATCAACTTCGCAAGGGAGCTCTTTGGCTAATGATGGACGATCTAAAGGCGCTCTATCAAGAGGTCATCATTGACCACAGCCGAAATCCGCGAAACTTCGGTGCGCTGGAGTCAGCCAACTGTTCGGCAGAAGGCGTCAATCCGCTCTGCGGTGATGAACTGACACTTCAATGCTGGCTCGATGGAAATGATGTGATACAGGATGTGAAATTTGTTGGACAAGGCTGTGCAATCTCAATCGCGTCAGCGTCCATCATGACCGAAATGCTAAAGGGTCTCACAAAATCAGAGGCTGAGAGTTTGTTTGAAGACTTTCGGGCGAGAGTGACGGGGCTGGACGAGTTTCGATCTGCCGACATTGGCAAACTTGAAGTGCTGAGCGGAGTACGGGAATTTCCAACTCGAGTCAAGTGTGCCACACTCCCCTGGCATACTGCGATTGCAGCGATTAACCGCAGTGAAGAACAAGTCACAACGGAGTAATGAGACAATGAGTGGCAACAAACCCCCTAGCGAATCAGACGTCACCGCTGATGATTTTTTCGCCGACTTCCTGAAGTCAGATCACTCTGATTCTGAGGTTCAGAATCTACCGGAACTGGATCAGCAAACATCCATTACCGACATGGTATTGGAACAGCAAATTGTTGATGCACTGCGCAATGTCTACGATCCGGAAATTCCAATCAATATTTATGACCTTGGCCTGATTTATTCGATAAACATTTCTGACAACCGGTCAGTCAATATTGAGATGACTCTGACGACTCCCGGTTGTCCTGTTGCACAGACGTTTCCGGGCACTGTCGAGTGTGCTATCAAGTGTGTCGATGGTGTCGAAGATGTTCATGTCGAACTGGTATGGGACCCGCCCTGGACAAAAGATCGAATGAGCGAGGACGCATTACTGAGCCTGGGGCTGTTATAAAAATTCTGTACCTGCGGACCCGTGAAAGTCGTTCTGATCAGCCCTTACGAAATCGGGCGTCAGCCGTTTGCACTGGCTGAACCGGCAGCCTGGCTGAAACAGGAAGATTTTGATGTAGAGTGTATTGATCTCGCCAACCAGCCTTTCGAACCGTCAAGATTCGCTGACGCGCGTCTGATTGCGATACATCTCATCATGCATGCAGGTGCACGCCTAGCAGCCGAAATAATTCCACAAATCAGTAAGGAAGCCCCAAATGCGTCCATCTGTGTTTATGGATTGTATGCACCGGTCAATGATGCCTATTTTCGCTCGCTTGGCTGTGAATACGTCTTCGGTGGCGAAGCAGAATCTGACCTGCGTTCTCTCAGTCAGGCACTTCGCGAAAAACACCCTACCGATGAGTTTAGACTGACCCGAAATTCACTGGATAAACAGGAATTCATCACGCCTGACCGTTCGAGTTTGCCCGCGCTTGATCAGTACGCGTCGTTAAGGTTAGCCGACGGTCGTGAAAAAACCGTCGGCTTTGTAGAAACGACCCGCGGATGCAAACACTTATGCCGACACTGCCCTATCGTACCAGTCTATGCCGGCGTATTTCGAGTCGTTTCAATCGACGTGGTGATGCAAGACATCCGCCAACAGATGGCGGCAGGTGCACAACACATCTCCTTTGGTGATCCTGATTTCTTGAATGGACCGGGACATGCACGTCGCATAATTGAGCGATTTCAGAGTGAATTTCCAGGCACAAGCTGGGATGCAACCATCAAGGTTGAGCACCTTCTGGCACATGCAAAACACATTGAGTATTTTGCGACCAATCATTGCCTTTTTATCACCAGTGCTGTCGAATCCATTGAAAATCAAGTATTGGAAGAGTTGGAAAAGGGCCACGAAGAGGCAGACTTTTACCAGGCTCTGGAGTTATTGAGATCACTAGGAATTTCAATGTTACCCACTTTTGTCCCATTTACACCATGGACCACTATTGAAGGCTATTTGCGACTCTTGAAAGCAATCGTACGACTGAGGCTAGTCAATTGCGTTGCCCCTGTTCAACTGAGCATTCGCTTGCTGCTGCCGCACGGAACGCGTCTTTTGGAGTCTGAACATCGTCACGCCGACTGGCTAGGTGAGTTCGACTCTCAAATGCTGGGGTATAAGTGGATTCACCCAGATCCACTGGTTGACGATCTTCAGGAGCGCATTCAGAATTGGGTAATGGATGCTGAACAAGACGGTCTTGATCGGCAGAAAATTTTTGCTGGCGTCTGGAAATTAGCGCACAGCATGAACGGTTCGCAACCTCCAGCACTGACTCAGGGTGTACAACCGCACGCACCGCAAATGTCCGAGCCCTGGTACTGCTGTGCAGAACCGACTGCACTTCAAATGTCTCAAATCAGCGCTGAAACAATACCTGCCGTCTAATCACTGACTTGCCACGCGTTACTGACCGCTGTTTATTCTACGGAATTAATACAGTTGCCCCAGTTGTTGTGCCGCTTTCTATTGCACGATGTGCCTGGGGGGCATCTTTCAGAGGATATTCGTAATTGACGTGGGCGCTCACGAATCCACTTCGAATAGCGCTGAAAAGACCGTCTGCAGTCTCCAACAGATCTTTGCGTTTGGCGATGTAATGCATGATCGCTGGACGGGTTATGAATAGTGAGCCCCGTTGACCCAAGTCTTTAATGATATCAACTGGATCTGGAGGACCAGAAACGTGGCCATAAGCCGCACACATACCCATCGGCCGCAAACAATCGAGGGACTGCTGCAGGGTATCTTTTCCAATCGATTCATAGACCACTGCTGCACCTTCACCATCAGAAACTTCCATGACTTTATCAACAAAGCTTTCTTTCGAGCGCACGATTGGATGCTGGCAACCGGCCTCGCGAGCCAGTTCAGCCTTTTCTTCGGTACTAACCGTACCGACAATCATGGCTCCCATCGCGTTGGCCCATGAACACAGAATCAGTCCCATTCCACCTGATGCAGCGTGAACAACGATCGTGTCACCTGCTTGTACCGCATAAGTACGGTGCAACAGATAGTGCGCTGTCATACCCTTGAGCAATAATGCAGCGACTTGGCGGTCTTCCAAGTCGTCGGGAATTCGCACTAGGCTCGCTGCGGGGTAATTTCGATACTGTGAATAACTACCAAGCGGCGGAATTGCGTATCCGACCCGATCACCAATATCAAGGGTGGTCACTTCACGTCCAACAGCCTCCACAACTCCAACTGCTTCAAATCCGATTACAACTGGACAAGGTGGTACGAGCCACGGGTGCGGAATTCCCGCTCGATGATAGGTATCCGCAAAATTAAGACCGATGGCAGTTTGACGAAGCCGTACTTCCGTCGGCCCGGGGTCAGGAACGGACCAGTCCTGCCACAGCATGTTCTCTGGCGGACCCAACTCATGGAGAACCAACGCTTTATTGGACATTTCTCACTCCCATCGAATGAAAGAGGTACCCGGCAGTTAGCTGGCAAGTGCTATGTGGATATCAACCAGAAACAACACCCGTCAAGGTGACTTTCACAACCATATCATTCAAATGCAGGTTTTCGCAGCGGGTCTGCTTTTGTAACGACTCAACCGATCTGTCGTCGTGCGATGCTTAATCCCTTCAGCAGATTAAGAGCCTCCTGAAGTTGGTAATCCTCCTTCACTGCCGGATTCAGGCTGGATTCGTTCCCCTCCTCCGTGCCATTATCCAGATTCTCACCATCTAAAGAGCCCTCGAGATCAGCTTCACGTAAACGTCCGATCTCTTCCTGCTCAAACGCCGGCAATTCCCTACTCTCGATGGTAATATCCGGAACGATACCAAGAGCCTGAATTGAACGATCCGACGGAGTGTAATACAGATGCGTGGTTAATTTGAGCGTCGTTTCTTTGTCGAGAGACCAAATGGTCTGTACGGAACCTTTTCCAAATGTCTGGGTGCCCATGATGATTGCACGGTTATGGTCCTGCAAGGCACCGGCAACAATTTCTGATGCTGATGCCGAACCTTCATTGACCAGTACTACAATTGGTATACCTTTCGCGAGATCGCCTGGTGTGGCGTTAAAGACCTGCTCATTGGTATTGTTTCGTGCCCTGGTTTTCACGATTACACCCTGATCAATAAAAAGGTCAGATACACCAACAGCACTCTGCAGTTCTCCGCCTGGATTATTTCTCAGGTCCAATACCAATCCCTCCATCGATTTTGACTCTTTGAACAATTGCTGAATTTGTTCGCGCGCCAATTCCGGGGTTGGTGTTTGAAATTGCGTGACTCGCAGATATCCAAAGTTGTCATCCAGAAAATAACTTCGGACGCTTCTGATCCTAATCACTGCCCGAGTCAAGGTGAAAACCAGTGGGATATCTGTTCCCTGACGGATAACTGTCAGTTTAATTTTTGTACCGGGTTCACCGCGCATGATTCCGACCGCATCGGTTAGTGACATCCGGTTGACTGGTCGGTCATCCAGTCGCACTATCAAATCATTTGGCAGAATTCCTGCGGCTTGTGCTGGAGTGCCATCTATTGGCGAAATGACTCGGATTCCACCGTTATCCTTGGTAACTTCAATTCCGAGGCCTCCATACCGTCCTGATGTCTCGCTTCTAACGTCATCCAGTCTGTTATCTAGCAATGCAGAATGAGGGTCAAGCCCGGAAAGCATGCCGCGAACTGCAGCCTGCAGAAGTTCTTCGTCAGAAATGTCCTCCACATAATTGTTTTTGATCGTTTCAAACACTTTGGCAAAGGTGGAGATTTCTGCCAATGGCAACGAATCTTGGGCGGCTTGAGAATGTCGCGTAGTAAATGAAGCAATGATCACCAAGGCAAGCGTTGCCGTTAATAATCGTGGTAGGGGTGAACTGTACATGCTACTGCCTAAAATTTTGATTGATCACGAACTTGCAAAAGGTTCCATCTTTTGCGAAATTCATTTTGGCGCGTCCATCTGATGAAACGGGGAATAATACCCAGATTATACGTATATCAGCTAACCGTAAAATCTTACTCAATGATCTAGTGAGCTATGACTTTCCCTGAAACTTGATTGCGAAATCAAAGTAAATCCCGTTGATACACAATGTATTAGTCAACATTGGAAATGAACAGTTCCATCTCGAATTGCCTGGTCCATTAACTGAACTTCCCACTCCAGGTAATTTTTCATCCGTTGTTCCTGGCCAATTTCATTGTCATAGGGACGTTCCCAGATGTCATCCACCTCAGCGAGGCGCGGTTCCATACCGTCAGTCATCGGATAGCCAGCGGACTCCCATGCCTGGTTACCGCCGTTTAGTACCCGCACAATTTGACGGTCATCCGACTTTGTTAGATCAGCGGCAGCCAGATGTGCCATCACTCCGTCTTCTGATGTCAAAACCAAAAGCCCAATGGGTTGACGTAAAGTCAGTGCGGACACAAGGCGCTGACGAATGCACCAGATGGCGTTTTCAATATGCCTGATGCGGAAATTCCGGCTTGAAGACAGATCAACCAATAACATTGGCTCTCCCGACTGCATGGCGGCCTTGAGTTCGCCGGATTCAAGCGTCTCACACTGTTCGTATCCGAGAACCTTACTTTGTTCTTTTCCGGATTCCAGGTCCACACCTTCAAATGGCTCTTCCAACACATAAACATGGCGATGTCCCATTTGCATCAACCATGATGCTGTCATTATTGCACGCACACGGCGGTCATCCACCAGAATGATTCGAGCATTTTGAACTGCGATAAACTCGTCTGTCGTCTGCACCAACTGCCCGCCTGGTGCATGACGTGATCCAGGTAGATGTCCGTTTTCAAACTCTTCTGGAGTGCGAACATCAAAGACATAAAGCGTGCGTGATTCATCGTGCTGCCACTCTTCAAGAGTTTCACGATCAATTGTTTTTACATCGAATCGGCTGGCAACTCGGGCCGCTGCTGCGCTGGCCTTCTCATAACTATTCGGTGAAGGTGTTGGAGCAACCCGTGTCTGGGAATGGTCTAGCTTCAAACCGGCGAGGTGCCAACCCATGGTCCCATCTTTGAGCAGCATTACGCGATTGGAAATTTCTGCGTTAATCAATGACATGGCACCCACAATGCTACGCGTCCTGCCAGCACAATTGACGACGACGTCCGTCTCAGGGTCGGGTGCGATTTCAAACACGCGGTAGACCAATTCTGCGCCGGGTACATCAATCGCAGTCGGGATACTCATTGCGTGATATTCATCCATTGGGCGACTGTCAAGTACTACCAGATTATCCTGTCTCTCTAAACGGTGGTACAGATCGTTCGCCAGAATTTCTGGTGGTTTACGCTGCTGGAGCAGATATTCACCGAATGTTTTGCTCGGTACATTGAGTCCCGAAAACAACTCAAAGCCGGCATCTTTCCAGCCAGCAATGCCACCGATGAGAGTGGAAACGTCGGAATAACCGAGCTCTTCCAGCCTTTTGCCCGCCTTGCGCGCGGTCGATTCCTGACCAGCGGGGCCATTGTCATAAACAATTATTGGAACCGTGCGGCGAGGCAAAATCGCGTCGACTTCAAGTTCAAGCTGACTTAGAGGAATATTTGACGCCCACAGCAGATGACTGTCAAAGTAGATGCCCTCCTCGCGTACATCAAGTATCGCGAGTTCCTGCCGCGCCAGAATCAGGGACTTTAATTCGGCAGCACTGACTTCCTGCATCACTGAACTATGTGAGATGCATCAATGATGTTACTGTCGGATTGAAAAACCTTCCAGTCGTCATTCTTTCGATCGTAGTAAACCCGCTCAGTCAGACACTCCAGGGCAAGACCATACATGTGAAAATTGATGACGGCTTGTTCATCATTGATATGAATGGAATGCAGATCATCAGGCAACAGGGTAACACCAGTTCCCGGTTGAACCATGTGTGAGCCGGTCTGTTCCACTCCATTCTCCGTTCGTCTATAAAACTTGTTCAGTTCATCTCCCCGAATTCCCGTGATTACAGCCCATGTGTCATGATTGTGCGGTGGTGTATCGGTCGGTGTTCGAGCAACTTGCACATAAAGTGCAAACCGATTGTCTACAGCATCCTGCGAAAGGCGATAGACGCGGGAGGTATCTTTCGAGTCTTCAGGTGCGGGGAAGTCGGATTCGGTAAACCATTCGGAGTGTCCAGCAAGTTGAATCAACTGCGACTTGATTTCTCCTAGCGCTTTCATTGTTATACCGTGAGCCGCTTCAATATTGCGAATTGCCTCAATAGTGCTTCTCACTGCATTGCTTCGTTCTTCGTTATGTGTCATGGCAATTTCCATTGGAATTTTTAAATATCAGTTTGTACTGCTCACACTGCTTCATGAACCGCTTGGTAGTTTCAGGCATCGGTACCCTTGCACCTGAGATATGTCTGATCAGGTTTTTTCCATCTTCAACAAGTTTACAGCCTGCAATGATGAATGAGCGAGAGTCAGAATCGACAGAGTCCTGCAGTTGCGAGACCAGCGTTTCAATTTTTTCGGAGTTGGTAACGAACTTAGGCCAGATCGCATACCAACGAGGGTCGCGTTTGATGGTCTCACTATTCAATTTTGCGTAATTTGAGAACTCATCCAAAATTGACCATAGCGGTTTGAAGTCGGGGCATTCTGACAGACAATCGCGTAATTCGGCGACAATACGGTCAATGTCCCGCATGGTATTGCTGATTTTGACGTAGCGAGTCTCGTAGAACATTACAAGTGGCATTGTGAATGCCTTGAGTGGTTCGCCCCACAATTCGTCAATGCCCTCGACCCCGCTGACATGCCGCACCATTTTTCCAAGCGTCATGGCTTCAAGCAGACATTCGTTACACTCCTGCATCAATTCGTTTTCAAGACTGAGATGCACGCCTTTATCCTCAAGTTCTACAATAGTCTTGAAGATGTCCGTTGCGCGGTTGAACAGTGCACCTGCGAGCATCGCGCCATTCACTCGCTTTTCCTGTTCGTTAGATGCCTCTTCGTAGCATTTTCTCGCGAGGTCGAGTTTATCACCGGGTGTATTGATCCCCGCTTCTGTGTGATGAAAGGTTCTACGAGTCAACCCTTCGATCAGCCTTATTCTCGCAGTTAATGTTTCAGCAGGCGGTTCGTAATAGAGAATCCAGTAGCCGTAATAATAGATTCGCTGTTCACCGTCAATAATCGATATCGTGCCATTTACTACGTCATCGATACCGGACTCGACTTCAGCCATTTCATTCATCTCTAACCACAATAGTGTGAAGAATTCTAATTTTACCCAAATTCACCCTTGGTCGGCAAATTTGAAAAATCTTGGATTTTTTGAGATTGCCGCGACATTAGAAGTGAATTTTTGGGAACAATTTGCAAAATCGGAACAAATACACTTAAAATGCTATTTAAACCCAAATTTGTACAACAAGAAGTTATGTATGAATCTAACACTGGTTGAAGAGATATTGCTGCTCCTGCTGGACGACGAAAAAGGGACTTTGCCGCCTGTACCACAGTTGACACTGCACTTTGTTTTGGCAGGCGGGGTGTTGATGGAACTCGCGATCAACAATCGCATTGACAGCCATATTGAAACACTCGATATTGTCGATTCAGAGCCACTAAACGATCCAATTTTGGATCAGTATCTCGAAAAAATCTGCGCACATCCCGAGCATCAGGATGTAAAGTACTGGATTAACTCCATTGCTGATGACGGAGCCGAAATTGTTGATCAAGGCTTTAAACGTTTAGTCGAACGGGGGATTCTGGGGGAATCTGAAAAACGGTTTCTCTGGGTCATGAAAACACGCTCGTATCCGATGATTGATGGTTCTGTCGAGCGGGAAGTCAAGCTGAGAATTATGAATATTCTGTACAGTGATGAAATTCCCGAACAGAGAGATGTCGTTATTTTCTGCCTGATGGATGCCTGTGACATGTTCCGCACTCTACTGGGGCCCGTCGAACTCAATCGTATGCGACCCAGAATTACTGACATTTCCAAACTTGACCTAATCGGTCAGGCAACGACCAAACTGATCCGTGAAATTCAGGTTGCCCTAGTCGCAACCCACGCACCACTCTTCTGAAGACTTCGGGCCATTCCCGGTCCTCACAAAATCGATTTGCAATCTGGCGTGTTCGGCTTAACGCTGATGGTGTTGTTGATTTGTACACCAAATTGTCCAATATCGAATGCTTTGCTGACTTAATCTGTGCAATTCATTCATAAAACAACAGGTCAAAAGAAAGACAGAATTCAATCTCGACAAGCCCTTGAGCTCTGCAAGATAGCTGAAGGCTGGAATGAGGCACTTTAGCACCGTGTGAAACTCCAAACCGGTGACAGACTACAGCGTTGAAGTAATACCTTGGCTTGTCACTATCCCTTTTTCGCCTTTGTATATTTGTTTTTCCGTATTCTGTACACGTTTTTTTATGTGTAAAAGAATTGACAGTTTAAGAACTCTAACCTTAAGGCCCATAGATGGTTTTCGGCAGCCAAGTGGCTAATTCAGGAATGAACCATAACACCACCAGCATGAGCAGCTGAATGCACACGAAGGGTATGACGCCTTTGTAAATTTCAATCGTGTGGATTGATTTCGGCGCGACGCCGCGCAGATAAAACAGTGAAAATCCGAATGGTGGCGTCAGAAAAGAAGTCTGTAAATTAACCGCCATCATGACTCCGAGCCACACTGGACTCATCGGAACACC
>JAJDXD010000085.1 GCA_022823405.1 Gammaproteobacteria bacterium | reverse complement strand
TATCACAAGGCTGAGGGAGAGATATCTACTCACAAGGACCCCGGAAATCGTCGTCGGGTACTTGACTCCCTGCCAAACATTGAAGGTGGCCGCTGGCTGTCAGTTGGTAGACTTGATGTCAATACAACCGGATTGATGCTGTTTTCAAATGACGGTGAATTGGTCAATGCCCTCATGCATCCTTCAAGTGAAGTCGAAAGAGAATATCTTTGCCGCGTATTTGGCTCTGTATCTGACGAAAGTTTGGAGCATTTGTGCAAGGGCGTACAATCAGGTAAAGATCTTCTACGATTCAGGACAATTCATCCCGAAAAGCGCACAGGCAGCAATCAATGGTTTCGGATAGTTCTTACCGGCGGTAAAAACCGAGAAATAAGGCGGGCCTGGAAAGCTTTGGGCTGTGAGGTCAGTCGGTTGAAGCGAGTTCGATATGGACACTTTCACCTGCCGCGAAATCTGAAAATAGGCCAGTGGATCGAATTGGATGAACCGCAGATTGAAAAATTCAGGAATCTGGCAGTGAAAAATTCGGGCAATACTGCTTGAAATTAGTTGCTAAGACTACCACAACATTGGCAACACGTTGTTGCCAGCCATGTCAATTAGTTTTCGGCTTTTGATTATTGAATAGGCAGCCTCAAGGTCTGGAGAAAAATTCCTGTCTTCTCCCAGTGCAGGAATATTGTCTCGGACCAACTGGATTACATTTTCCAGTGTTTTGCTGGATTTGAGTGGGCGTCTAAATTCAACGCCTTGGGCCGCGGCCAGCAATTCAATGGCAAGTATCCAGGTCAGATTTTCATTCATATCGAGAAGACGCAGCGCCCCATGACAAGACATGGAGACATGGTCTTCCTGATTGGCGCTGGTTGGAGTGGAATCCACTGAACACGGCATGGCCTTGTGCTTGTTCTCAGACATCAGCGCAGCTGCAGTTACTTCGGCAGCCATAAATCCGGAATTGTGACCGGGATCAGGAGACAGGAATCCAGGAAGGCCATAGTTCAATGCTGGGTCTACCAGTGTTGCGATACGCCGCTCCGCAATGGAGCCTGATTCAGCGATTGCCAAAGCGCACTGATCAGCGGCAAATGCAACCGGTTCTGCATGAAAGTTTCCGCCAGACACCAGCTCATTTCCATTAATTACCAGGGGGTTGTCAGTAACCGCATTGGCTTCAATTTCCAGAGTTTTCGCAGCCTGGCGCAACTGGTCCAGGCAGGCACCCATTACCTGTGGCTGACATCTTAGACAATATGGGTCCTGTACTCGCTCATCGTCTTCAAGGTGTGATTCACGAATTGTTGACCCTTCCAGCAAGGAGTGCAGTGCACGGGCGACTTCAATTTGCCCAAGTTGACCCCGCAAATCATGGATCTCCTTTCGAAATGGACTGGTTGACGCCATCAATGCATCACAGGACAAGGCACCCGTAATCATGGCGGTTTGACACAAATCCCAGGTATCAAATAATGCCGTCAGACAGATTGCCGTTGATACCTGGGTACCATTGATCATTGCCAAACCTTCTTTTGGACCGAGCTGGATCGGGCTTAGGCCTTCATCTTGCAGGGCCTGCACAGTCGGTGTTCTTTTTCCATGACGCATAACCTCATCCTCTCCAATCATGGCGAGAGTCATATGTGCAAGCGGTGCCAAGTCTCCAGAAGCTCCAACTGAGCCTTTGGCTGGAATGATTGGCAAAATTTCAGCATTGAGCATGGTTTGCAGCAGCTCCAGTATCTGCCACCGTACACCTGAAGCACCTCTCCCCAGAGAACATAGTTTCAGTAGCATGGTCAATCGAACTATGGATTCTGGTAGTGCGGGTCCCACACCACAACTGTGGGACAAGATCAGGTTTTTTTGCAATGCAGATCTCTGCTCCAGTTGAATCCGGGTATTAGCCAATTTACCAAATCCGGTATTCACTCCATAAATCGCATCTTCACCAGCTGCGGCGGACCGAATCATTTCGGCAGCTTGTTCCACCTCTCTGCGGCAATTCTGATCCAATTCCAATTGACAGAAGCCTAACTGAAACGACTGCATTTGGTCAAGCGTCAACTGTCCTGGAACTAACCGAATGATTCTGTCAGTGTTCATAATCAGTTCAACTCAAAATCGTAGCAAGTGCGGCAAATTCAATCGAAATCATCATAAGTTAACAATTTTGTCTCAAATGTTCATTCAAATTACGTCAATCGAAAATTATTCTTGAATTGTCAACCATTCAATTCGGCCACAAAATTTTCGAGACATCAGTAATTGAGTCAATAATGAAATCAGCATTCCATTCATTGGGATCATCGTCAGGCGGAATATAGCCATAAGACGCACCGACAGTGATCACTCCTGATTGTCGACCTGCTTCGATATCCCGCCAGGAATCACCGACAAAAACAGCATTTCGCGGTTCGATGCCAGCGAGTTCACAGGCATGGATGACGGGCTCTGGATGCGGCTTTCTGTATTTCAGAGTGTCGCCACCGACAATACAGGCAACACTGTCGCTCAGTCCGAGTTGCTGAACAATCATTCGTGTCAGATTTTCTGGTTTGTTGGTGACAATGCCCCAGGAAATCCCTGTCTTTTGACACCTTTCGAGAACGGACTGTGTTCCTGGGTAAAGTACTGTCTGAACACAAACGTTTTCTTCGTAAATTCGCAAAAACTTCTTTCTCAGCACATCAAATTTTTCATCTTCCGGTGAACAGTCAAAACCATGCTTCAAGAGAGCCGGTGTGCCATTGGAAACATATGCGCGCAGATCTTCAAATTCTACCGTCTGCATGGAATATTCCAGTAGCAACGTATTCAACGCGTTGATCATGTCGCGCGCGGTGTCGGCGATCGTCCCGTCAAAATCGAAAAGAACGAGTTGGAATTGATTCAGGTTTTCTGGCATCGAACGAAATAGTTGATGTCAACACCTGGTCCAAGGCGAAATGAATTTGAAAGAGGGTTGTAATGAAGTCCAGTGATATCCTGCATGCTGAGATCCGATTGCTCGCACCAGTCAAATAGCTCAGAGGGGCGAACGAAGTTACGATATTGGTGTGTTCCTCGAGGCAGGACGTTCAATATGTGTTCGGCTGCGACTATTCCAAACAGCCAGCTTTTTGGAGTGCGATTTAGGGTGGACAGAAACAGGTGTCCGCCTTGCTTCAACATATGTGAACATGCTTGAATCAAAGAGAGTGGATTCGGAACATGTTCGATCAACTCCATACAGGTAATGATGTCAAACTGATTCGAATTTTTCTCGGCAAACTGCTCTGCAGCTTTACACAAATAGGTTATTGTCAACTCACTGATTTGCATATGGCTTTTTGCCGCGTCAATCGCCTTCTCGCTCATATCGATTCCGGTTACCACAGCGCCTTCGCGGCAAAGCGCTTCAGATAGAATACCTCCTCCGCAGCCGACATCCAGTATTTCCTTATTGGCTACCGGTGTAGTTTTCTGAATGTAGTCGAGCCGAAGCGGATTGAGTTGGTGTAGAGTTCGAAAATCTCCATTCGTATCCCACCATTCATTAGCTGATTTGGAGAACTTATTGATTTCTTCGTGATCGACGTTGGCAGTGCTCATGGCTTCGATAGGTTGAGTTGAAATGTCGTATTCAAAGTCAGTTGATAATTTTTGCGCCCCAGCGCTTCGCAATGTCCAGACACTCGGATTCATCAATGCTGGTGAGTTTTCGGTTTTCCAAAACTCGCCGTCCGTCGATCCAAACGTCAGTTACCTGATTACGGGTTGCTGAATAAACAATTTGTGCGACCGGGTCATAAACTGGAGAACTGTTTAAGTCATCCAAGTCAATGGCGGTAATATCGGCAAGCTTGCCTTCCGCCAGTGATCCGATTTCAGATTCCAATCCCAGGCTTTGTGCGCCATTTATTGTAGCCATCCTGAGCGCTTCATTTACTGACACTTTAGACGCATCACCCGATGAAACTTTTGCGATGAGACCAGCAAAGCGCAATTCTTCGATCATATTGAGACTGTTATTGCTTGCAGCTCCGTCGGTACCGATTGCAACGTTGACCTTTTTATCCAAAAGTTGAGCAACCGGACAGATGCCACTTGCGAGTTTAAGGTTGGATTTGGGGCAGTGGACCACTGATACGTGAGATTCAGCAAACAATGAGGTTTCATCGGTGGTCAGTTGAGTGGCATGAACTGCCTGTAATCTAGAGTTGACTAGGCCAAGCTGTCTCAGTCGTTCGATTGGGCGCACTCCGTGCTGCTTCAGTGAATTATCGACTTCGTCTTTTGTCTCGTGAACATGCGTGTGGACTGGTAGATCATATTCATCAGAAAGACCGGCAATGGTTTCGAAAGTTTCATCAGCAACCGTATAAGGTGAATGAGGTGCTAAGATCGCGCTGATCAATGGTTCATCACAAAAACTTTCGTAAAGCTTCATTCCCTTGTCCAGATACTCCGTCGCATTCTGCGCCCAGGCAGTTGGGAATTCAAGCACAATCATTCCAAGACCCGATCTCATGCCAACGGATTTAGCGACCTCGCCCACGACATCCGGAAACATGTACATATCGTTCATGCAGGTCGTGCCGCTGCGAATCATTTCAGCGAAAGCGAGTCTCGTGCCATCACGGACAAATTCTTCAGTAACCCACCTGCCTTCAAGCGGCCAAATCTTTTGCTGCAGCCAGTCTTGCAATGGTAGATCTTCAGCAGCACCACGAAATAGCGACATTGCGGCATGGGTATGAGCGTTGACTAAGCCGGGGATTA
>JAJDXD010000158.1 GCA_022823405.1 Gammaproteobacteria bacterium | reverse complement strand
ATTTCTGCCGCTATGCACTGATACTGACATCGGGTCCATCCATTATGTTTGAACTACCGACCAGCATGCACTTGCTCACGGGGCTCGAAACCGTTGAGGAAGTACGACCTGCCTGGTCGACAGATTATCAGTTCACGGGTTATCGGACCGAAGAGATAGTCACTAAATGGGCTCAGGAGATTGATTATCTGGTCCGCAATTACTGTGGTGATAACCGCCGCTTGGCCGTTGACCGACTGGATGTGCACACTGCCCTTGCACTGATCAAGTGTGGGTTGGTGCTTGAGGACGGGAAAAGTGTGATGGAGCATGCAAGAGCAATCAAGTCCCTGGAAGAGATTCGTGCTTTCCGGTCATCGCTATCGACCTGCGAAGCCGCGATGCATGAATTGAGGAACCAGGTTCAACCGGGAATGACGGAACAGGAGGCATTGTCCATTCTGCTGGCGGAGAGCATACGCCGCGGTGGCGAATATCCTGAAACGCGCTTGATGACATCAGGACCGCGTACCAACCCGTGGTTTCAGGAAACAAGTAATCGCGTAATCGAAAACGGAGAGTTTCTTTCGTTTGACACTGATTTGATTGGTCCGATGGGATTCTATAACGACATATCCCGAAGTTGGATCGTCGGTGATGCTAAGCCGACAGATGAGCAAAGAAGACTGTACGCCGAATCGAGAGCGCAATTGGAAACCAACATTTCATTGTTGACCCCGGGGTTGTCTTTCTTGGAGTACTCCTCCATGGCTTATCAATTACCGGAGGAATATCTCGCAAATCGCTACGCCGATGTCGGGCATGGTTGCGGTCTCGGTGTTGAGTATCCCTTTCTTTGGTATCGCGAGGATGAAAAATATGGTGCCTACGATGGCGTGTTTGAGGAAAACATGGTGGTATGTATAGAAAGTTATGTCGGTGAAATAAACGGCCGCGAAGGCGTGAAACTGGAGCAACCGGTATGGATCAGCGCCAACGGACCTGTCGTGCTGTCGGACTTTCCACTCGAGGATGATTTGAGCTGAAACTGTATCTTGAGGAGATACGGAAACCAACCAGCCATGTCCCCAATGACGGGATTAGTTTAATCAACTACCTCAACGGACATATGCTCGCCTCAAAATGCTGAATTTAGGTTCCGTACTGATTCGACAACACCATATCTAAGTTGAAATAAACTGTTAATTATTTTGTAAATATAAATTTTTATTTTATGATTTAATAAACTAACTTTTATATTTACAAAACCATGTGATTTAAATCGATGATTGAGCGACAGCTCAAAGAAAGGATTTTGGAAGCACTAAATACGTTTCCAGTTATCTTCATTAACGGTCCAAGACAGGCGGGTAAAACCACACTTGTCCAACATCTGGCAAAAACTGAATGTCCTGCCGACTACGTTAGCTTCGATGATTTCAACTTTTTTCACGCCGCGGAAACAAATCCTCAAAGTTTCTTGCGAGCCTTCAAGGGTCGATTGATTATTGATGAAGTCCAGTTAGTACCGAGTGTTTTTCGTGTGATAAAGATGCTCGTAGATGAAACTCGACAAATGGATCATGTCAATGCTAATGGTCGATATCTTCTAACCGGCTCAGCAAATGTCATGACTTTTCCTGAACTCTCAGATGCACTAGTCGGTCGCATGTGCACCTTTCCGCTATTCCCGCTGTCTGCACTCGAAATTTCCAAAGGTCGAGGTGAGTTTTTGGAACGGCTATTCAATAACGAGTTTCAATTTGGAACAAGAAAACAAGACATTGGGATAACCGAAATGATTCGACAAGCAACATTTCCTGAAATTACCAATTTGGATGATGACAGTCGAAAGGAGTGGTTTGGTGCATACTCAACCGCCATACTACAACGCGAAGTCAAGCAAGTTGCAGCAATATCCAAAGCCAGAGTTCTTCCAAATCTACTCAGCGTATTGGCATCGCGTGCCGGGGGGTTGATCAATGAAGCAGATATCGCGAGAACAATCAAGGAAAATTCAGTTACTACAAAAAGTTATCGCATTCTCCTGCAGATGATTTTTCTCACATTTGATATCCAGCCATGGTTTCGAAACATCGACAAACGTTTGGTCAAATCGCCCAAGGGTTATATTTTGGACACATCGTTATTGTGCTACATTCGACAGATTGACCTGTCTTACGCTGAAAAATTCCATCCAGATTTATTTGGGTACCTGTTTGAAAATTTTGTCGCATCTGAACTTCTCAAACAAGCCACGATATCAAAACTGAGAGCGCAACTCTACCACTTCCGAACCAGTGACAACAAAGAGGTTGACTTCGTGCTGGAAACACCTGACGGTAAACTAGTTGGTGTCGAAACCAAAAGCCGAGATTCAGTAACAGCAGCTGATTTCAAAGGACTTAAAGTTCTTCAACACCAAGTAAAAAATGACTTCATCTGTGGCATCGTGCTCTACTGTGGACAACACGTGATTCCATTTGAGGACAGGCTTTGGGCAATTCCCGTTTCCGAAATGTGGGCATGACTCCGGACTTTATTTCAAACTGAAATACACTCTCACTTTGAAACTCAACACACCTTATCGGATACTTCAGATTCAATTCAGCTGTTCTAATACTCTTTCAGTAATTTCCAGCGTTTCGTCAATATCAGCCTGTGTGTGCGCGAAAGAAATGCTGCCCTGTTTCGTCGTGACCGGAAAGTGAAAGACACCGTTTTCAATCAGAGCCTTTCGATATCGTACGTCTCGTTCAGAATCGTTGTGTCGTGCAACATCCGACCAACAAACGGGTTCGTGGTCCATGAAGTAAACAACAAATGCCGAACCGACGCGCACAATGGTGGTCGGATAATCCTGTTTTGCAAATAGCGCCCGAAGCCCGGATTCCATTTGTTCGCCTAAATGTTCCAGGTGAGTGTAGATTTCCTCGCCACGGTCTTTGAGTTTTCGCACGGTAGCAGTTGCGGCCGCCACCACGAACGGGTGTGCATTGTAAGTTCCAGCAATCAAAACTCGTCTGGCGGCATCTGGATGGCAGCAATACGCCATGTATTTAGCTTTCCCACCTACAACGCCTAATGGATAACCGTTTGCAGCGGCCTTGCCGAAAACACTGAGGTCCGGAGCAATTTGACAGATCGATTGATAACCACCCAAAGCATGTCGAAAGCCAGTTTTCACTTCGTCAAACACAAGTAGAGTGCCGTGTTCGGTGCAAAGGCGTCTTAAGAATTCCAGGTAACCCGGCTGTGGTCTTACGATTCCGATATTCTGCAAAACGGGCTCAACAATGACAGCTGCAATTTGCCCGGTTTCCACTAATGACTGCATCGCTTCACGGTCGTTGAACTCGACGGCATGAGCCCCTTGCGGGGTTGATGCGTGCATTCCAGCGGAAATTGGTCTCAAGGAGTGCTCTTCACCGCTACGGTGGCTGGCGAAAGTCGAGGCTGGATCCATTAAATTGAATGCAACGGAATCCATCCAACCGTTGTAGCCACCCTGTATGAATACAACATCGTTACGTCCGGTGGCTGCTCGGGCCAGTCGAATGGAAAATGCAACGGCTTCGGTACCGCTGTTGGTTAACTGCACCTGCTCAAGATAAGGTACCGATTCGACCAGTAAATCGGCAATTTCATGCTCCCAGGGAGTCGTCCCTGCACCCATCAACGATTCACTACGGCGGATTGATGCGATAACAGCTTCATCGACATCTTTATCTCCATGCCCTAACAGGTACGGCGCAAATGCTGCGTGATAATCGATATAGCGTTTTCCGGTTTCATCCCACATATAGGCTCCCGATGCGCGCACGAATACGCGCATCGGGTCTATCAGACGATTGAGCGACATGACGCCGCCGGCGATAGATCCGCTTGTTGCGGAATGGCTGTGCGCCGGACTATTCATGTCGAAACTTCCGGAGTTATCATCGCTTTGAATTTATGTCCAAATGTCACCGATTATTCGGCCGTGACCATTTCGTACCATTGATCTTTCAGACCTTGCTGCTCGATGGTTTCAAGCCAGACATTGATGAAATTCACAAAGTGATACTGCCCTGGTAGCACCGCGTATGCGTAGCCCTGGGGATTGAGTGGTGCATCATCAACAATTCGCAGATTCATACCCGGATTCTGCTTGATGAAGTTTCTAAGCGAAGAACTGTCAGTCAGCACAGCATCGGCTCTCTTACTGGCCACCTCAAGAAAGTAAGTGGATAGTTTGTCACTGACGAGTGGCTTGACCTCTGCCATCTTGAAAAATCGCATGGCGAAAGCTTCATCCGCTGTACCGGATCCAACGGCGATGATCATCCCTTCCTTATCAAGGTCTTTGTGAGATTGTGCGTCAGAGTCCATGTGAACTGCGGTGCCTTGAGTTTCGTACCCAGAGGGGTTCGAAAACAGCACCCGCATGGCACGTTCTGCGGTTCGGAACATGGGAGACATCACGATGTCGCACTTACCTGTTTCCAAACTCGGAATCAGAGTGCCCCACTGGGAGTCAACCGGTACATATTCGACGCCCATAATGCCAGCAAGATGCCTTGCTGCTTCAATATCAGTGCCAACCCAGTCACCGGTCTTTGGGTCTTTGGCACCCCAGGGCAGTGCTTCAGCATGGCAAACCAGAAGTTCGCCACGGTCTTTGATGACCGAAATTTGATCATCTGCACTGAACGCAGAACCGATACTCAGGGTGAATAAACTAAGAATGACACCAAGTTTGATGATAATTTTCTTAATACTCATATTTACTTACTCCATTTAGTTTGATAAAGCGGTCTTTGCTCCATTGGCATTAGACCGC
>JAJDXD010000123.1 GCA_022823405.1 Gammaproteobacteria bacterium | reverse complement strand
GACACACTGCCGACGACGCATCCGGTGCGGCCAGCAACTGACGGCTTCAAGCCCGCGTGGACCATGATGTATGAACCGCTGCTACCAGCGGTAGTAGCTGGCTCTAGACCAATCAATGACTTTCAGAGCGGTGGTTTTGCTACAGCCTTTTTCTCAAAGCTGCGATAAAGATGCAGTTTGGCCAGTAGCTGACAAGAATATTTAGAAAGTTCGCCAACAGCTTTGCTAGCACGGTAAAATCCTGGGTGCAAATGAATGGTTTACATTGGGCAACCTCCTGTGCGTTTTGTTTTGGTTATATGCGCTATGCTAACAGATTTTTATTGCGCTTTCCCATTTGTCCGGTAGGAGCACCAATAAGTTTGAGAAACGTGTTGGAAAAGGGAGTTTAGCGTTTGATGGAATTTCCAGCCTGGGGCAAGTACGAGTCACCTTCGAATTTTCATTGCTTGGAAAATCACTGTGCTGATGTCGCTGCTTGTTTTGAAGTATTAATTGAAGATCCAGTCTTGAGATATAGGATTGTACGCGCAGCAGATATACCTGATTTGGATGAAGTTACAGAAGCTCGCTTAACGGTTATTGCATTCTTCCACGATTTCGGAAAATTGAATGCTGGCTTTCAAATTAAAGTACGAAACATCAAAGGCTCACCCCCAAAGTCTGGTCATATTAGAGAGGCGTTTTATTGCATAGACCAAAGACTGGTGATGGAAGCTCTTGGCATAGAGGAAATGTTTCAAAACTGGGGAGAAGGTTTAGATTCTCTTCTGCTTGCTGCTCTGTCGCATCATGGGCGACCACCTTTACCACCAGCTACCAATGGAAGCGGTCCACCTGAATTGTGGCAACCAATTTTCGGATACGATCCTTTGGGTTCAGCAAAGCGCTTTCGAGAATGTTGTCAAAAATGGTTTCCAAACGCATTCAAGTCAGGACCTGCTCTACCTAATTCGCCAGCTTTGGCCCATTTATTTGCAGGCTTGGTTGCGATTGCCGATCATATTGGTTCTGCCAAGGAAGATTTTCCGTTTTATTCAATACAGGACGACTCATATATTGAAATTGCTCGGAAACGGGCAAAGACTGCTGTTAAAAATCGTGGTTTACGAAGAGAAGGACGCCAAAGTCGCGCCAAGAAAGTTGATTTTCCGGAAATTTTCCAACATAAAACGCTTCATCCTATTCAACAAGCGGTTGAAAAAGCCTCGCTAGAACATCCTTTGTTGATTCTGGAGAGTGAAACGGGTTCTGGTAAAACTGAAGCCGCCTTGATTCGGTTTATATCGCTCTGGTTAGATGGGAAAGTTGATGGCCTTTATTTTGCAGTTCCAACACGTTCCGCTGCAAAGCAACTCCATAATCGTGTGAACGAAGCATTGCAACGCCTTTTTCCGTCTGAGAGTTGGACGGAAACGGTGCTGGCAATACCTGGATACATAAAGTCAGGCAAAGCTGGCGTAAATTCAGTTGAAGATTTCAGAGTCTTCTGGGAAGATCGTCCTGATGAAGCTCTTCGAATTGCAAGATGGTCTGCGGAGAGTGCTCGGAAATTCTTAAGTGCAACTACTGCAGTAGGAACAGTTGACCAAGCGCTTTTGGGAGCGCTAAAGGTTAAATGGGCACATTTTCGTGGTGCCTCTTTAGCACGTAGTTTATTGGTTGTTGATGAGGTTCACGCGAGCGATTCCTATATGACTGAATTGCTAAGACAACTATTGTGCGATCACATGAAGGTGGGAGGTCACGCAATGTTAATGTCAGCAACGTTAGGAGCAAGCGCGAAGTACACCTTATGTTCAAAAGAAAATCGAATAGACCTGCCAAATTTAGAAACATCAAAGTCACTGCCATATCCAGCAATTTCACTTATCAATGACTGGCACTTAGAGTCTCATAAAATAAATTTTTCAAATTACTGCAAGAAAATTTTTATTAAAACTGAACCCTGGTTGAATAGTCACGAGCAAGTGGCTAAGCTAGCGCTATCGCAGGCAGGAAGGGGTGCTAAAGTCCTAGTAATTCGAAACACGGTATCCACAGCCCAGAATCTCTTTGAAGTAATCCTACAATTAGATGGGTCTGAGTTGTTATTTGAAGTCAATGGAGTACCTACCCTCCACCACAGTCGATTTGCTGTAGAGGATAGAAATCGATTGGACGATTCCGTCGAAAAAGCACTTGGTAAATGTCGAGTTCAAGGCGGACAAATTGTTATCGGAACTCAAACCCTTGAACAGTCGTTAGACATTGATGCTGATTTTTTGATATCCGACATTTGCCCGGTTGATGTACTTTTGCAAAGATTAGGGCGATTGCATAGACACCAAAATAATACGCGATTACTGTCATTTGCTGAAGCGAAGTGCGTAGCATTGGTTCCAGAGGATGGATTGGAGGCCGGATTGCAAGGACAACTAATGAAAAATGGGCTGGGAATTAGTACGCGCGGTAATGGTGTATATCGAAACTTATTGTCTGTTGAACTCACCAAACAATTGATAAACGAAAATAACATTTGGAAAATTCCAGAAATGAATAGGATGCTTGTTGAGGAAGCCACTCATCCTGACAATTTGAAAGCAAAGGCATATGAATTTGGCGGAGAATGGGTTAATTTGGATCAAAAGTCATTCGGAATTATGGCCGCAGAGACGCTCATGGCGAAGCATCACGCATTGGACAGGTCTAAACCATTTGATGACGATTTGAAATTTCAAGATCAAGATGAAAATATTCGAACACGATTGGGCGAAGACGGCCCAAGATTTAGACTTGAAAGACCTATTACTGGACCGTTTGGTTGCGAAATTGAAACATTCAATCTTCCTGCACATCTATTTTCAAAACAGGATTTAGTAGAAATATTGGAAGGGCCGCTGAGTTCCAATAAAGTTAATCAATTGGAAGCTAAAACGGTTATTAGAATTGGCAAAACATCGTTTCAATATGACAATTTGGGGTTTAGGAGGTGTTAATTGCCAGACAGTTTTACTACAAGTTGAAATATCACGATTATCGAAGGAGTTCAAAGGTGAAACGGAAATCTGTATACAATAAATTCCCGAAATCTGGAGTCTGCCAATTTGGCAACAGTTTTCCCCCACCATTCTAAGTTCCACTGCGACAGTCGTCGACTCTACTGATTCAGCAAGCCAACCCACCAAAATTGATAATACTATGAATATATTGACTGACAAGTTGATTCGCATTCGAAAAAAAGACGGGTCGGTTGAGAATTGTAGTCTTCCGGAAATCTATTGCCAGATGGCACTTGACCAAATTTCGGATTTTCCGTCATTGCAACCACATCAGCGACATTCCTGGCATGCGTTTTTGGCTCAACTTGCAGTAATTGCAATTCATAATTGTGAAGAGCGAATTCAACCGAATAGCGTTTCTGAATGGTTGGAAATGCTGCGGAAATTGACTTCGGATCACCCTGAAGACAGCCCTTGGGAATTGGTCGTAGAAAATGATGAAATTGCGGCATTCATGCAGTGTCCAATTCCTGGTGGTCTGCTAAATCCCGGTATAAAAGCCACACCAGATGACCTTGATGTTTTGGTTACTTCAAAAAATCACGACTTAAAGCAGTCAATTGCGGCAAACAACAATCCTGAAGACTGGATTTTTGCTTTGATTAACTTGCAGACAATGGCTGGTTTCTTAGGTGCAGGAAATTATGGTATTGCAAGAATGAATGGTGGATTTTCGGCCCGACCGAGCTTAGGGTTATCACCCGCAGAGGGCGGTGCTGGGAGGCATCTCTTCTTTGATATTCACCGTATGCTGGCGAATCGAGATGCTCTACTAGATTCATATCCTCAATATTTCCAACCCCGAAAGGGAATTGCATTAATTTGGTTAGAGGATTGGAACGGCACTGATCAAATTTCACTGGATAGACTTGATCCATATTTCATTGAAATTTGCCGATTAGTAAGGTTACGACAAGAAAAGGGAATAATTTCTGCATTTACAGCACCAACAAAATATCAACGAATTCATGCTAAGGAAGCAAATGGAAATTTGGGTGATTTTTGGACTCCAATTAATATCGATGAAAACAAATCATTTTCCGTTTCAGAGGATGGATTTACTTACAAACGTATTGTCGATTTAGTTTTAGATGGAAAAAAATATCAGTTGCCGCATTCGATGAATGTGGAAGGCAATAACTCAAATCGATGGCGTCTAGTCGCGCGAAGCATCGCGGGAGGTCAAGGTAAGACAGAAGGATTCCATGAACGAATTGATATTTCGATTAGCGGTCGAACTGCAAGGTCATTTTTCAGACAATCGCATCGAGAATCATTGGCTGAGATTGCAAAAGCTTTAATTCAGGAAATTACCGAGGTAAGTAATGCCTTGACATTTAGTATTGCCATCGCTGCAAGCGGTGGGAAGGAGTCAGATGAGTTGTCCAAATCGGACAGAAACTTTGCGTATCGATTCGATAAACAATTGAATGAATTCGCAGATTCTTGGTATTTCCATGTCTTGGAAAAGCGTTTTAATGCATCCAATGGAGTCAAAGCCGCAGAACTTCGTGCAAAGTTCATCTGTAAATTGATTCGACAAGCAGAGTTTTTATTAGGTGAGGCAATTGAATCTGCACCTTGTACGTCAATTCAACGGTTTCGTTCTCGCACGAAATCAACCAGTGCGTTCTGGAACTACTTACGCAACCCAAACAGAGTATTTAGTGATCAACCCGAAATATTTGAAATTCTAAAAAATGGCGAAAGAGAGCAATCAAGTAACGCATGAAAGTGTAGAACAACTTAAGCGAAGATTCAAGGAAAGTGACCTCCACACAATTGTTCCATCAATTGCAAAGTCTATCTCGGTATTGAGTCCTGGTTTACTCGCTGAGTTAAGACGCGGCCCACTAGACGGGGGAGGGTCTGCTGCATTCTGGCGGTTAATGGCAAAATTCCAAGTACCAAAAGACTTAGAACGGAAGTGGGCTGGATTGATTCAATCTATAGCAATTCTAATTCCGAAAGGCGACCGTTCAGAAAGAAAATCTCCCCACAATCCTACTGTAGGTTTGGGTACCGTACTGTATCAAGCAAATTTTTCCGAATTGCGTCTTGCGAGACTGCTATCAGCTCGTCAAGATATGCGAATTGAGCTTACCATTAGGGCATGTAGAAGATTGGCGGCGAGTAATTGTCACCAGTTAAATCTAATCACACTTGCTAAATTGGTATTGTTCAACGACGAGGAAGCTGAGTACAGAGTAGCGCGGGAATATTATCGCGCTGAAATTCGGGAATCTGCAAAGAATGAAACAAGCAAATAAACTTTAAATTGAGGATTCAAATTTATGGCTGAATTTAAATTTCTGCAAATTCACAGTCTTCACGGCTACTCGTCTGTATTGTTGAATCGAGATGATTCTGGATTAGCCAAACGCATTCGGTATGGCGGAACAATTCGGACGCGAATTTCTTCACAATGTCTTAAACGACATTGGCGTATGGCGGATGATGTCAACAGTTTGGAAAATATTGATGGTGCAACTGCGGCTTCAAGGTCCCGAGAAACAGTAACACGTAGAGTTATTGAACCGCTTAAGTCGGGCTTTCCTGCGGATTTGGTTGAATCAATTGAAGCTGAGTTTCAACGCGCTGTATATGGCGATAAGGGAAGCAAGACTTCAGGCCGCCAGCCTCTGTTGCTTGGTGAACCCGAAATTTTGTTTTTACAGAACGAGGCCCGTAGATTTGCAGAAAGCGGTAGAGGAGACCTAGATGCAACAAAGAGTGCCCTTAAGGAATGGGTAAGTAATTCGAGGCAAAACATGAAACAAATGCGAGAATCGTGCAAACTTCCAGGTGGGCTGGTATCTGCGCTTTTTGGCAGAATGGTTACCTCGGACCCAGAGGCAAACATTGATGCTGCGATACATGTTGCACATTCGTTTACGATTCACGGAGAAGAGAGTGAAAGCGACTATTTTACGGTAGTGGATGACTTACAACGAATTGATGAAGATTCGGGTGCAGACCACATCGGTGAAACAGAACTAACCTCTGGGATATTCTACGGTTATGTAGTTGTAGATCGCGAAATGCTTCTGAAAAACCTTGGCGGTGATGCGGTTATGGCCGGTGAAGTTGTTAATCGACTTGTCCACCTTATTGCAACCATTTCACCCGGAGCGAAATTGGGATCAACTGCACCTTATGAATATGCGGGTTGGATGTTGATTGAGGCAAGTAACCGTCAGCCTCGAAGTTTAGCGGAAACATTTAGAAATCCGTGCACACCACAAATGGAAAGCGCAGAAAAGGCATTGAACGGTTATATTCAGAGTCTTGATGAAACGTATGGAGCAGAAGAAGTACGTCGATCAATGAGTTTGAAAAAGACGCCCGTACATGGGTCTTCACTGATGAGTCTCAATAATTTAGCAAATTGGGCAGGTGAAGTTATTGAGTCAGGTAAATTTTGATGCACTGGCTGGTACTGGAATTTCGATCACCTTTGGCTTCGTTTGGTGATGTTGCAATTGATTCTAGAGGGAAAACACGGAATTTTCCCGCAAAATCAATGTTGGTTGGTTTGTTTGCGAATGCATTGGGTTGGACGCGTTCCATGTCTAAGGAACATCAAGCTTTGCAGGAACGCATAATTTTTGGTGCTGCGTTCGAAGAAGGTGAAGAAGTTATCAAAATAACTGATTATCAAACAGTGAAACTTTCGAAGGATGATAAGTCGTGGAGTACTAGAGGTAAGCCAATCGGTAGACTTGGAGGTGCAAAGACTTACGACGGCTCACACCAGCGGTGGCGTGATTATTTGACAGATTTGAAACTGGTCTGTGTATTGCGTTTGGATTCGCATAATGTTAACCCGACATTGGAAGATCTGGCCTATGCCCTCCAATACCCTGCTCGACCTTTATTTATAGGGCGAAAGAGTTGCTTGCCATCAGCTCCAATGTTTAGAGATTGGATAGAAGCAGAGAACGTTATTGATGCTTTGAAAGCTGCAGTTGACCCAAAGATTGAGCGGTTGAAGGCATTTTGGCCATCTTCCGAACGCCCAGAACTAGCAGATCGGAAAATGACTTTGACTGATGAACGCAATTGGATTACCGGCTTACATGGTGGGAGTCGTGAAGTTTGTGAAGGATGGCTGACCAAGTCGGATTAGACCTGTGAATCAATACCTAGTTTATTTCCCCCTTGACCTGCGTAAATTTCATCGCTGGACATCCAACAGGGAATTGATTCGAAAAGGTGTATTTGACAGAGGGTATGCGTTTCACGTATTTCTTAGTAGCACTTTCGGTAAGTCTATGCTCCAACCATTTCGAATATTTGCCCCTACACAGGGTCGTACTGCGTCAATCTATGCGTATTCAACTAAAGACAAATCCTCACTAAAAGAGATTGCTGATTTAGTGGCAACTCCAGATTGCTTGGAAGTGTTAAATTTTGAGGACATTCTTTCAAAACCTATGCGGTTTGAGTTCCCGAGTGGACAAGAAATCGGGTTTGACGTTAGAATCAGACCAGTTCGACGACTCATTAGAGACTTATATGACAGCAAATCACAAAAGACTTTTTCAAAAGGGTCCGAAATGGATGTCTTTAGTGTGAATGCAATTCGTCGGTATCCTGAAGGATGGATAGAGAAAGAATCTGTTGCAAGAAAGCAGGGGGAATCAAGATCAAAAGTTTACATTGACTGGTTGATAGAGCGAATGGGAAATTCTGTAACAATTGATCTGGAAAATTGTTCTCTACGTTCGTACGAGCGAACCAGACTTTGGCGAGGTGACAAAGTTGGTTTTGAAGGCCCAGATGCAGTTATCCAGGGTAATTTGATAGTAAATCGGGTAGAGGAATTCGCAACTCAAGTAAGGGACGGTATCGGACGTCATAGGGCGTATGGTTATGGAATGCTCTTGCTACGTCCTCCAACTCATCGAGCCTGAAAATACTGTTTAGCAGTTCAGTTATAGAAATCATGCTGAAAGGGCGGCTAGGTTTAGAAACCGCAAGAATTCCGCAGACAGACCGAGCAGGGTTACTTTGGCTTTCTCGAGGAACTCTAACGAGTCGAGACGGGGCTTTGACATTTGAACGTCAAGGCGATAAAACACCAGACGATCCATTGGGCCCCGGTGATTACACTATACCATTCCAAAGCATCTCGATGATTTTACTTGGTCCGGGTTCGAAAGTAAGTCACGATGCCCTTCGACTTTTGGCTCGACATGGCACAGCATTGGCGGCGGTGGGTGAAAACGGGGTTCGGCTTTATACTGCGCCTCCGTTGATTACGAGAAAATCCGATTTTGCAAGAAGACAGGTTAATTTATGGGCCAATTCCGATTCGCGTTTATTTGTTGCAAAGCGAATGTATGCATGGCGTTTAGGTAGGGTTTTACCTCATCGAGAAATATCAGTGTTAAGAGGAATTGAAGGGGCTAGAATGAAAGAAAGTTACCGTCTAATTGCACAGCAGGTTGGAATCGAGTGGAAAGGAAGGGCATATAACCGCGCAAATCCGTCATCAGATGATCTGCCGAATCAAGCACTGAATCATGCAGCAACTGCAGTAGAAGCTGCTGCGGCAATTGCGGTTTGCGCAACAGCCACAATACCACAATTGGGGTTTATTCATGAAGATCCAAATCAATCATTTGTACTGGATATCGCAGATTTATATAGAGACACAGTAACAATTCCGGCCGCGTTTCGAGCTGCTAAAGCCGGAGCCGAGCCACCGTACTATAGTATCGAACGGCTTACTAGACAGGAAGTAGGTAACGTTTTAACAAAAGACCAGATCATTCCAAAAATGATTAACCGTGTGAAAGACTTGCTCAAACCCATCGACGAAAGCTGAAGAATTGTGCCGACAACAGTTTTAGTAACTCGAGATGTAGAAGCTCGTTACCGAGGTTTTCTAGCATCAGCAATGCTGGAAATCGCACCTGGTTTCTATGTTTCACCTGACCTCTCTGCAGGGGTAAGAGACCGAATATGGGATGTACTTGTTAAATGGTATGGTACCTCAGGACGAGGTGCTATTGTGATGATGTGGCGTGATAATTCAGCATGCGGAAACTTGTCCTTCCGCCATCTCGGGGATCCACCAAAGGAAATTGTGGATGCTGATGGAATTCTGCTAGTTAAGCGGAAATGAACCAATTATTGTTCTTTTAAAATTTATATCAATAATTTAAAGGCTAGAGGTTTCCCCGCATCCGTGGGGATAGACCTCAAAAAGAACAGGAACGCGTTCGCAGGCTGATGGTTTCCCCGCATCCGTGGGGATAGACCTTTGACGGACAACCCCGCGGCGTTGTGTATGTAGGTTTCCCCGCATCCGTGGGGATAGACCTCAAAAAGACCGCTCAGTAATGCGTAGTTCTTTGGTTTCCCCGCATCCGTGGGGATAGACCCAGATGCATGAGCGGCTCGAACATAGTCAGCTCGGTTTCCCCGCATCCGTGGGGATAGACCCCAAGATGTCCAAAGACCATCCTACATACATATGGTTTCCCCGCATCCGTGGGGATAGACCCTCATGGGGCAGTGGTTCAGCATGGGCGGCAGGGGTTTCCCCGCATCCGTGGGGATAGACCTCTCTGGAAACGTCTGCACAGTGATATTTACTAGGTTTCCCCGCATCCGTGGGGATAGACCCAAGACTTTTACGGGTATGAGTTTAAAAGACCAGGTTTCCCCGCATCCGTGGGGATAGACCTATGTATATCAATAAAAAAGAAGCTGACACCAGGGTTT
>JAJDXD010000051.1 GCA_022823405.1 Gammaproteobacteria bacterium | reverse complement strand
TTCGACTGCGCCGGTCGGTAGAGCAGAATTTTCAGTGCCTTCCGGTCGTTGACTGACCTTGCCTGATACTCGAAGTACGTACTCGTTGCGAACGGATTCTGCACGCGCAAAACTTTCTACTTGCTCAGGACTAACGACGACCTGAACAATTCCACTATGGTCGCGAAGGTCGATAAAGATTAAACCACCGTGGTCCCGTCGACTGTTGGTCCAGCCGGTAACAATAACATTGGTGTCAATGTGACTCTCACCAAGCGAGGCACACAGGTGAGTGCGCATACTAGTATTCAATGGTCAGTGTAGTGTCAGGTTGCAGCGGGCGTGGCGACCTTACTTTTCTCAGATTCTGACTTTTTGGGAGGCTCAGTCTTCTTTGCGTCGGAGTCGCTGGCGTCGGCTTTGGATGTTTGCTCTTCGTCTGACGACTTTTTGGACTTATCATCTGATTTGCCTGAATTTTTGAAGTCGGTTTCGTACCAACCAGTACCCTTCAAATGAAACGCTGCGGCCGACAGCTTTTTCTGCAGACTGCTTTCCAGACAAACTGGGCAATCAGTCAGAGGATTTTCTTTGATTCCCTGAAGAGTTTCAAATTCGTAATCGCAGGCTGAACAAATGTATTCGAATATTGGCATTTTCGTTGAGTCAGTTTTGCGCAATCGATCCTATTCAAATAGTGTCGCTTGAATTGAAATCAAGTATCAAAGCAGTTACTGAGCGAAGATTTGGCTTGATAGAATTCCTAAATTCAAACGCATACCTGAAGAAATTTCAGGGTCTTGTAACATTAGATTGGATAGGGGGAGAGTCCTTATCAGATTAGCGCGGAAATTATATATAGATGATGAAGTCCTCTCAACCTCTTAGTTGAATTTTTCCGCAACAATAGTTCGGACTCGGATCATTCACCTGCAACTGCCATATTGCTCAGCAGTATCGAGCCTGTTCGAACTCCTGTACGATAGTCGACATCTTTTCCAACCTCGACCAATGAACGAAACATGTCTCGTAAATTTCCCGCGATTGTCACCTCTTCTACTGGGAATTGAATCTCTCCATTTTCCACCCAAAATCCACTAGCACCTTGAGAATAGTCGCCCGTCACCTGGTTGATGCCAAAGCCCATGGTATGCGTTACCAACAAACCCTTGTTCATCAACTTTACCATTTCATCAAAATCCCGGTCTCCTGGATCAATGGTCAGATTGAATGTACCGCCAGCATTTCCAGTTGTTTCAAGGCCTAATTTACGCGCTGAATAACTGGAAAGCAGGTATTTTTGCAGTACTCCATCCGTCACAATATCACAAGTTTCGGTCGCAACGCCTTCGTCATCACACACTGCGCTACCAATGCTACGCTTCAGATGTGGTTGCTCATGAATACGGGTTTTTTCAGGAAATATCTGCTGTCCCAGACTATCAAGAAGGAAACTGGCTTTGCGATACAGCGCTCCGCCGCTAATTGCACCAACAAAGTTCTTGAGCAGACTACCGGCGGTAGGTGCCTCAAACAATACGGGAACTGAACATGTCTTGATTTTACGGGCATCAAGCCGACGCAGAGTCCGACGTGCTGCCATGGCACCGATGGATTGTGGAGAATCTAGTGCTCCTGGGTCTCGAGATGCACTAAACCAATAATCGGTCTGCATTCCCGATTCGGTTTGACCAATAACACTACATACGATGCTGTGGCGTGATTTTCGTCCAGCAACCAGTAACCCATCGCTGTTTCCAAAAGCTGAGTCCTGAATCGAGGTGCCTATTGATGCTCCTTCAGAATTTACAATTCTCGAGTCACTTGAAAGCGCTGCCTCCTCACAGGAGAGCGCTATCTCCAGAGCCTGATCGCGATCGATCTGCCACGGTAAATCGAGTTCCAAGTCTGCTGTCTCATTGACCAAGCGATCTTTAGGTGGCAGTCCGTTACACGAATCTTCTGCAGTGAATTTTGCGATACTTGCAGCAGCGCGAACTGTGTCTTCTATCGCCTGACGGTCAAAATCTGATGTGGAGCTACTGCCCTTTCGTAATCCCATAAAGACAGTTATTCCGAGGCCGCCACCATTCTGGTGCTCAATGGTTTCAAGTTCACCCATTCTGACAGTTAAATCGTAACCTGAGGTTCGAGATACTCCGGCAACCGCCCCACTTGTCCCCATGCGCTTAGCGAATTCCAAGGCATAGACTACCGCATTCGCCAGTTCAGGATTTGCCGAACCCGAATCTTGAATGATTGATCTTGCTTGCATAGTTACACCAACCCTAAACGACCACGCCACCGACTGTTATTTCATCCAACCGTAGCGTAGGCTGGCCAACTCCAACTGGAACCAGTTGTCCATCTTTACCGCATGTACCAATGCCGGAGTCCAACTCCAGGTTGTTTCCAACCATTGAAACCCGAGTCAACACATCTGGTCCATTACCGATGAGTGTGGCACCTTTGACAGGTTGGGTTACTTTGCCATTTTCAATTTTGTAGGCTTCAGTTGCAGAAAATACGAAGTTCCCCGAGGTAATATCGACCTGACCTCCACCAAATTGAACTGCATAGAGTCCGTTGTCAACTGATTCAATAATCTCATCATGTTCTGATTCACCAGACAACATGTAGGTGTTTGTCATTCTTGGCATCGGCAAATGCGCGAACGACTGACGACGACCGTTACCGGTAGGAGACTGTCCCATCAGACGTGCATTGGTCAAATCCTGCATGTACCCTTTCAGAATTCCGTTTTCAATCAACACAGTATTTTGCGATTGAGTCCCCTCATCATCAACACTGAGTGATCCCCTACGATTTTCGATCGTACCATCGTCCACGATCGTACACAGATCAGACGCTACCTTCTCACCAATTCGCCCGGAAAATGCGGATGTTCCCTTCCGATTGAAATCGCCTTCCAACCCATGCCCAATGGCTTCATGAAGCAATATTCCCGGCCACCCAGGTCCTAGTACAACCGTCATAGTTCCAGCTGGACCGTCCACTGACTCTAGATTCGTGAGAGCCTGTCGAACAGCTTCCCGCGCATAGTTCAGCGCGCGTTCATCCTGCTGGAAGAATTCATAAGACTGTCTGGAACCACCTCCGAAACTGCCTCGCTCGCGCCTTCCATTCTGTTCTGCAACAACCGTAACATTCAGACGGATCAGCGGGCGTACATCAGCACAGATCGTTCCATCGTGTCCGACGATCATGATAACGTTATGCTCACCGGCCAGATTGACCATCACTTCCTTGACACGGGGGTCCTGCTTGCGCGCCTCCTGTTCAACGCGCCCTAAAAGTGATATTTTCGCATTTTCATCAAGACTCTGTAGAGGGTTGTCCCCTGAGTAACGCACTGGAACCTGTGTACTACCTTTGCCCAACAGCCCAGATTTTTTTGAACCGATTCCCTGTGCAATCCCGCGAGCTGACTGAGCTGCGTGAGTCAAGGCACCCAGACTTAAGTCATCAGAAAAGGCAAAGCCTGTTTTTTCACCACTAACTGCACGCAGTCCCACGCCCTTATCCACCGAATAGGCGCCAGACTTAACGATGCCCTCTTCCAGAGACCAGTTTTCACTTCTCGAATACTGAAAGTAAACATCCGCATAATCAATTGATTTACCGATCATCTTTCCCAACAGTTGATCCAGCTCTCGATCACTGACGTCAGCTGGGTCAAGTAGTGTTTTGCGGGCGATTTCAATGTAATTTTCCATCACTAGGTCCTTCTATCTGGAGTCAACTTATTAACCGCTGGCAATACTATCCCAAGTCATCTAGACGTAATGAAAGCGGAAACAACACGAAATAAAGCAGTTAACAGCATCGGAATGAACTGCAAGACGAGTATTTATGATTATAGCAACGCGAACTCACTGCGTATCTCCTCACAAAGACTGGCCGTTCAAACAGGTGCGTTGCTAACCGAATTTTCAATGTGCTTTTAAAAATTGCGATTTCAATTGCCTTTCACATCGAAAGAGGTCATTTTTGTGAATCCATGAAACGTCTGCGAATGGAGTTGACGAGATCGATTTCAATTTCACCATAAATTACAGCGTTGCCTTTGGTGTGACATGCAATGATTTCACCCCACGGGTCAACAATCATCGAATGTCCATACGTTTGTCTATCACCGGGGTGGTGGCCCCACTGCGCAGGCGCAACAACGTATGCGTGATTCTCTATCGCACGCGCTCTTAGTAATACCTCCCAGTGATGCTTGCCAGTGGTATAGGCAAATGCGGATGGAACTGCAAACCAGGATGCTCCATTTGCCGCCAGTTGTTGGTAGAGCGACGGAAATCTGACGTCGTAACAGTTGGTTAGTCCACACATACCAACAGGCGTCTCCTGAATCACGGTTTTTGTACCCGGTTCCGTGTAGCGAGATTCTGAATAACGCTCTCCGTTCGGTAGGTTAACGTTAAACAGATGGATCTTGTCATATCGGCAGACTCCTGTCCCGTGATCATCAAACAGAAAGCTCGCATTTCGAACCTTTTCCAATTGACGGCTGCGAACAAAAACACCGGCTGCGAGAATCCAGATGCCCATTTCCTTTGCTAAATCAGACAGGAAATTCTGTACTAACCCGGGCGTACTCTCCGGTTCAGCAAAATGAAGCCGCTGCTGATCATCAGCCGCCATTAAGGCAAAACATTCGGGTAGAGCAGCCAGAACTGCACCTTCTTCACACGCCTGAGCAACCAGATCTCGCGTTAAATTGAGATTCTTATTGATGTCTGCCCCAGCATTCAATTGAATCGCAGCAACTCGCGGCATCAGTAATCGCTCAGTTCAGCAACGATAAGGACAATTGTTTCAGGTATACCAGAAGCGGGTTCAAGCAATATGTCAGATTGTGGGATGCCGAGACTGACCAGAGAATTTCGAAGGGCAACTGCCCAGGAATTGCCCTCGTCACCCCCGGGATAACGGATGATCAACTGTGCGTTTTCCAATTCATCGTAATGAGCAAGTGCTGACCTGAACTGCGGTATTTGAAGAACATCATCTACCGAGGAGTCTTGTGGCCATTCGTAGTGTGCTATTTGAACTTCAATATCTGCAATAGCTACTCCTGACAGCGCACAAAGCGCCAATACTGATAAACAGATTCTCTCAATTCGTCGACTCATAACACATCTGTTCGGTTGAAATTGACGAATGTAAGCATCCGCGTTCACTAGGAACCCTTCGGTTTGACTACAGGATTGTCCCATGGCCCGGTAACATCATATCGGTAAGAGAATCTGATATCCATCTCTTCGGCGAGCTTACCGCCAACATAAACCAAAGCACCCGTAACTGGGTTAATCAGCACCGCGGCCAATGTGGTTAATGAATTTCTGATTTGTGGTTCTACTCCCATTGTGATTTGATGCTGCCTAGTGTTCCAGTCAGAGGTACCGGTCATAACCATTGACATCGTTGGCCCTTCCAGAAATATTCCTTCCACGTCAAAAACCCCTTTTTCCAACTTGGCTGTACCTGTCATCGTCTCGTACAAAATTCCATCTTCAACCAAAACATCAGTAATGTCATGAGAAAACTTTCGGAAAAGAATATCGTAATTCAGCGCGCCAATAAGTTTAAGGGCATCGTCATTAGTGCTCTTGTTCAAAATCGATCCCGCCCGGGAATTGAATTCGACACTGCCATCCACTAATTTGGTGTCCCATCGGGTGAGTGCAGCACTCCATTCAATTTCACCGGACAGTTTTGTGTTTCCGCGATTAATGCGGTCGGGATAGCCAAAATCTTCCAGCGTTAATCCAAAGTCCAATGAGTTCAATTTGAAAGCAAGTTTGGAAGTTTGGTCATAATACCAATCTCCATTCGCCTGAAGTGTGAAATGTGGCTTATTGAAGCTGGCGCGTGAGATGTGCCAGCTTTTTGCCTCTGGTCGACCATCGATAGCGCTTGCACCTAATAGATATTGACCATATCGGGTATCCGCACATCGAAACTTTATCTTGGGCAGTCTAGCTGGGTCGGTGGGTTTAGACGTTTTCTTTTTTCCTGAAGGATCAATGTGACACTTCGAAAGATCGATATTCAGAAAAGTAGATTCACCTTCATGTATGAATTCTGTGCTCTTGTATTGAGCATTCCCCGTGAGTGTGTCTGATGAAAGTTCTACTTCCCAATGCGTTGGCTTTTTCTCAGCCACAACATCTGCATTTCGCAGTTCATACCCGCCTGGAATTGTCAGTTCGTTTGCTTTGATAACGATACGGTTTAACGCGCTGGACATTTCAAATTCACCACGGTCTTCACTCTCTATGCGCATCTTTGACCAGGCATCATAATCCAGTTGCGGGAGATTCACAGTCAAAACGATTCCCGGTGCGCCTTCCCCGATGGGAAGAGTAGATTGCGGTCCATCTACAGAAGCAATGACCCCGGTTGTGCCCGTTCCTTTTGGCAGCGGAAGTCCCACTGAAACTGTTCCGGTTTTTGTTCTCCATTTTTGATCTTTTAGAGTCGCCACAAGAGATGCTTTTGCGGCCGGGCCCAAACTCACGTCAATATTTCGTTCTTTTTTTCCCTTTGTTTGTATCCCGATATTTAGAGGCATATCAATGCCTGCACCTTTACGTACTGGTTCAGGCAACGTTGAAATGACATCATGAAGCGAAGATGAAATATTGATTTCATTTCGGTCAGAAGCAAATACAAAATCCGCTTTCCAATCCAGCTTGCCGGATAGTCGACTGGCAGCCGATTTTCCCAAAATTACATCCAAAGCATCTGGCTTTGCCAGACCCGAGGCTTGTCCTGTAGCGGTAAAGTTTCCGGTGGTGCCCGAGCCTGTAAACTGGGAATTGAATGAACCGCCTAGCATCTTTCCAGATACATCGCCAGAGGTAATACCATACCGGCCAAATATCAGTTCACCCGTAGTGTTTGTTACATCAATACCAAAAGAAGTTGCCAATTCAGCGTCAACGAATTTAATATCTCCTACCACATCAAACTCTTTCCCTCTCCTTAGTGGAACATCAATGGCCACAAAGACCTTACCTTCGCCCTCGCCACCAGCAATCCAGTTCAATTTGCCAGGTGATACAATGCCATCCTTACCAAACAGGTCAGTTGCAACTTTGAGAGGTAAGTCGATTCTGGCACCAACTTTCATGATGGGATCGGCAATTGCTATATTTTCGATTCCTGCTTCCAAACTCTCAAGCGGGTGCCCGTAAATTGATCCGTGAGAGCCGGTTACGACAACGCTTTTGCCGCTCACATTAATGGTGCCTGCTCCATTTTTTAGGGCTGGCCACTTCTCACCGAACCTATAAGTGATGTTTTTAAGTTTCGCATCAGCTTCTAACTGCCAATCTCCTTGCTTACGAAAGTCATCTGGTGTACCACTGAATTTACCCCGCATCTCAGTTAACCAAAAGGAGTCGATTCGTTCATTTGCATGTTTATAGAATTTTGGAGTAAATGCTCCTGGAATCTGATCTAGGGCAGCTCTTAAATCCAGTGATTCCAATGCGAAGTCAACATCAACACGCGGAGTGCCAGAACTATCGAAATTCATCCTGCCATCTGCCGTGAAATTCAAACCATTTGTATCAACTATTGTCCCATTCAGACGTGGATCAATTGCTTCAAGGGAAAAGTTAATCGATCCAAGTTCATTACCAGTCCAGTGTGCATCAGCATTAGCATTGATTCTGGTATCAAGGCTAGCTAGGTTAAGTGCTGAGATTCTGGGTATATTGCCAAAAATCGGTGCCAGTCGAGCTATTTCAGCTGACTTTGCGATGAGTTCTAAATCGGTTGCTTCCTCACCATTCTCTCGTTTGGATTTAGCAATATTCAAGGTAACAAGCATTTCAGAATGCTCATTTGACGTCATATTGACGGACACAAAGCTCAAATCCTGGGCACTTTGCCCTTCGACTGAGAATCCACCTGTGAAGTCGACCGGATTAGCACTTCTGTCAAACCTGAACTCGTATTCACCATCTTCGACATCAATTTGCCTCACTGATGACAAAAACCCCAACCCCGCCGGTAACATGCCAGCGTTGTTGAAATCGAACTGAGTTTGGATTGGCCGAGTGTCTTTTGTTTCAAACCGATGCGTCGCGACCTTAGGTCTGACAATTTCGAATTTTCTAATTTCCCAGTTCTGTCCAAACCATGGCAGAGAAATCTGAACTTCAACCTGATCAGCTTTCAGTTCTATTAACTCCTTATGTGTTTCTCGTTCAATTTCCAACTCATCGATTCTGATGACCGCATTCTGGTCAACCCAGCCAGCACGAACAAATCCAAGTTTCAGATCTGTACCCTGTGTGGCTGCTACATATTCAATTAACGAAGGGGTAAATGAATTCAGATTAGTCAGAAGCAGTACTGCGAACAGTATCAACAAAAACACTACAGCACTCAACCAGGCAAGAATACGACTTCCTATTCTGAATAGCTTAATTAACATAAATTGCTTTGCCTGATCTGGGAAAGTGACCCGGAAGTTGGATCAGAGAACTTCTTTTTTCCTTAACTCATTCAGATGTAGTAATCATCTGGCCAACAGTGCTCGAACTGAAACTCGGCAAGTACATTTCCTGCAACGCTTGCGTACGACGGGACAGAAACACCTGCAAGTTCAAGCAATTCTGCAGTTTCTTTGACCGGCATTCCGATAACCGATGTTAACGATCCAACAACCCTATTAATGAATGCTACGGCCCGCCCTTGAATGGCATAGGCACCCGCTCGGTTTTCAGATTCTCCGCTTGCCAGATACGACTGGATTTGGGTCTCAGACAAATGATTAAATTCAACCTCACTGACAGCAACCACGCATCGTGTAATTCGACAATTGGTCACCGAAACAGCTGAGTAAACTTGATGAATTTCACCGGATAACTGCTCCAGCATTTGACGGGCTTCCAACAGATTTTCTGGTTTCCCGAGCTTGTGTTCATCAATACTGACACAAGTATCTGCACCAACAAAAATTCTTTCCAACGAAGATTGAGGCGCAATCCGTACCGCTTCAGCCGATTTTTGCACTGCAAGACGCAAGACATAATCACTTGGATTTTCATCGTTCTTGGGAGTTTCATCAATATCAGGAGATATGACTGAAAAATCCAACTCCATTGCCTGCAGCAAGCGATATCGCTGCGGTGAGCTAGACGCCAGAAACACCCGAGGGGCTTTCAGTGCCACGGCCAGTTACCAAGGTCGGTCCAATTTCTCGAAATTCAACCCAACGCCTTTTCGTCCAGCGCGTTAATCGAATTTTTTAAGGTGCGGTCCCAGAGTCTTTCAAGATCGTAAAATTCGCGTGTCTCTGCCAACATCACGTGGAGAATAACACTGCTGTAGTCAAGTAGAATCCACTGTGAGTGTTGCTCACCCTCTACACCATTTGGCTTGCAACCCAAATCCGTCAATCGCTCAACGACTGTCTTCATTATAGATTTGACATGTCGAACAGACGTGCCAGAAACTACGACCATGTGGTCGGTTACGTCAGTCAGTTCCCGAACATCGAGAATCTGAACGTTCAGTCCTTTTGCCTCTTCAATTGAATCAACAATCGGCTGCAGAATTTGATCGGACTCCAACTAGGCAGCAACTCCTTGAGCAGTGTAGATTTGATGCTGAGCAATGTATTGAGCGACTGATTCGGGTAATCCCTCGGGACTCTCATCCCCACGTGACATACTCACCCTGAGCCGAGTCGCTGACACATCAATTAATGAAACGTCAAGCTGTACGATATTTCCCGCAAGACGCTCATAAAGTATCCTGTTCTGAGTCTGAAGAGCCTGCTCCCACCAAACGGGGAGTACATTGGGAATCTTCGCACCAGGCCGATTCATAACAATAATATTCGCCAACCTTAACACGTCTGCCCACCAGTACCAGTGCCTGATCTGCAAAAAGGCATCCATACCCAGAATCAGACACAACGGACGAAAAGGATTTTCTGTACGCAGGGAGCGAAGTGTCGGTACCATGAAAGACTTTCCTGGCCGTTTAATCTCCCGATCATCTGCAACCAGTTGCGGATACTCTTCCAGAGCCAAAACCGTCATTTTCCAGCGATGATTCGGGTCAGTACGCGGCGTGGGACGATGCCCGGGGCGCGCATTGGGAATGTAGCGAACCTCATCGATCCCAGTAATTTCACATACATCAAGAATTGGATAGATGTGTCCGATATGAATCGGATCAAATGTTCCGCCAAACACCCCAATTGGTTTCATGTCAACACCCCACTTTAATTTAATTCAACAATTCAGTAAAGAAAAAGCTACACTCGCACGGTGCCATCACCATAAACCACGTACTTTTGCATGGTCAGTCCTTCCAGACCAACAGGCCCGCGAGCATGCAATTTGTTGGTGCTTATCCCAATTTCCGCACCCAAACCGTATTCAAATCCGTCCGCGAACCGTGTCGAGGCATTCACCATCACCGAACTCGAATTGACCTCTCGCATAAAGCGTTCTGCATGCGACAGATTCTGAGTAACGATGCTATCTGTATGCTCGGACCCATATTGCTCAATATGGTCCATAGCTTGATCCAAATTGTCGACGATTCGAACCGCCAAGATTGGTGCCAGGTATTCTTCATACCAATCGTCTTCAACTGCCACAAGCATCTCAGGACAAATACTTCGACTGCGTTCACATCCTCTAAGTTCCACACCATTTTCCTTCAGCGCTGCGGCAACAGATGGTAGAAACTGCTGGGCAATGTTTTGTCCTACGAGTAACGTTTCCGCAGCGTTGCACACTCCATACCGATGTGTCTTAGAGTTCATGACGATCGCCATTGCTTTTTCCAGACAGGCATCGTCGTCAACATAAACATGGCAAACACCGTCTAGATGTTTAATGACAGGAATGCGAGATTGAGAGGATATTCTTTCAATCAGTCCTTTGCCGCCACGCGGGACAATCACATCAATACAGTCTTCCATGCTGATCATGGCATCAATTGCGCTGCGGTCCGTTGATTCTATAAATTGAATGACATCGGTACTCAATCCGGCGCTGTCAAGACCGTGCTGCAAACACTCAACAATCGCAATATTTGAGTTGAATGCTTCCGAACCGCCTCGCAGAATTACTGCGTTTCCGGATTTGAGGCATAATCCCCCTGCTTCTGCAGTTACACTGGGCCGCGATTCGTAGATGATGCCAATCACCCCCAAAGGAACGCGCATTCGCCCGACTCGAATTCCAGAAGGTCGTTGAACTACTTCAGAAATTTCACCAACTGGGTCTGGCAGTTCAGCAATTTCGCGAAGGCCCTGAGCCATCAGTTCAATTCGTGCATCGGTGAGTTCAAGACGGTCAAGCATGGCACCTGAAAGTCCCGATTTTCGTCCTAAATCAAGATCAGTCCGATTGGCCTGCTGTATTTTTTCACGTGACAATTGAATTTTGTCAGCCGTTGCCAGAAGTGCGTGATTTCTTTGAGCTGTCGTCGAACGAGCAATTTCGCGTGATGCTGTACGCGCATCAACAGCTACCTGCCCAACATAGGCAGCAATATCAAACACCTGCTGTGTCTGTGTTCCCATAATTTTCAAATGACTCCCTTAGCTATCCCACAAATATGCAGAACAATATTCTCAAATTCATCCCAAATATTACCTGCCTGGGCGGACTCGCGCCCTTTCAATATTCGGTCTGCTCTTGCCAGCCGTCGCATAACAACCGCACTGCCGTTGACTCCGAGTCTTCTCGCAGCCTGTTGTAACACCTTCTGGCGTGATCGCCATATTCTCAGTTTACTGAATATAGCATCAGTCTGCAATTCATTCGCAACTGCGAAAGCAATTCGGTGGACTGTTCTCAACTCTCGTGTTATCGCCCACAATACCAAGACTGGCTCGGTGTCCTCGTTCTTCAGCACGGTCAGTTGTCGCAGGGCTCGGTTTGAATTGCCTGCCAGACAGCTATCGGCAAAAGAAAACACATTGAATCGCGCTTGATCTGCAACAATTCGATCAATCTCATCGACTGTAATCAGGGATCCATCGTTACCGGCAACCAACTTTCGAATTTCATTCGCTGCAGCAAGCATATTTCCTTCGAAGTAATAACTCAACCGGGCGACGACATCCGGTTCGTAAGCAACCTTGCCACGATCCAGAGAATTTCTGATCCAACCACGAAATTCGTCTCGATACATTTCAGGGTTGTCGACAATCACTGCCTTGCTGTTCCACGCTTTAAACCAGGCCGATTTCTTGATAGAAGACTCAAGCGCACCTGCGACCACAACAACGATGTTATCTTCACTCGGAGCATTGAGGCATTCAGACAATACCTTTCCGCCCTGTGCACCGGGCCTCCCGCTTGGCGGCAATCGCAACTCAACGAGTTTTCTAGAGCCAAACAGATCAAGTTGTGCAATTTGATCGACGAATGTCTCCCATTGAAAGTCATTGGTGACAGTCAGGGAAATGCGTTCCAAATAGTCGTTCTTCTTTGCCCGCTCGCGAATGATCTGCACACATCGTTCGACGAGATACAACTCTTTACCGTATATCAGGTAGCGCAGATCAATGTCATTTCGACGCCACAGTTCTTCACGCGTGAGTTGCATTGTCAGATTTAGACCTAACCTCCCGTCCGATTGGCAATTTTCAGTCGCAGGATATTTCCAATCTCCCGGACAGCTTTCTTACGGATTTGATCCAGCGCTAAATCTTCCGCGACAGCCTGCTGCAGATAACTGCCTGATGGATTGAAAAAATCATTTTTCAATTCCAATTCTGGTAAATCGGCAATGACTTCATCTTGAGAGTCAGAAATGGTGTACGTCAAACGATAGTGCAACTGCTTGAAAGGTTGATCAAACTCTGTGTTGAACGAGAACTCATACATAGTTGAAAATTCGTTCTGCACTTGAATCAAGTAGTCAGGATTGGCGCGGACAACCGTGTATCCCTGCGAGTTAAGTTCCTGTTCAAACAGTTGATTCAATCTCGGATAGGATGACTTCACCTGTACAGCATAGGGTTCGGGCAAACTCATCGCAGACTCTGTGCCGCGCAACTGAAAGCCGCATCCAACTAATGCAAAGGATAGAAACAGCACCCCTAAGCGCAATTTCAATGATTGAGTCATACCACTAAACTGACCATTTTTTCAGGCACGTAAATCAACTTTCTAACCGCCTTCCCGTCTACATAACGCTGAACACCGGGCAATTCAAGCGCGGATGCCGAAACCTCTTCCCGAGTTGCATTAACACTGACCTCAATTTGGCCTCGGAGTTTGCCGTTCACCTGTACGGGTAGTATGATCGAATCTTGAACCAGTGCAAACTCATCAACTTTCGGCCAGACAGCATCAATTATCGGGTATTGCGCTCCCATCTGTAACCACATGGTGTGGCAGATATGTGGCACAATTGGTGCCAGCACCCGAACCAATACCAATATAGCCTCAACGATTGCGTCCGTGTTCGCATTTCGGTGATTTGCGGCATACCGGGAAACTTCATTACAAAGTTCCATGCAGGCAGCGATTGCGGTGTTGTAATGATGCCGTTCAAAATCCAGACAGATGCGCTGTAATAGTGAGTGTGTCTGCAAACGTAAATTCTTGCTTTCTCGATCTGAAATCTCTGCCGCCCATCCGAACTGATCAAGTTTGAATCCTGAATGTCCCAGATATTCCTCGCGAATGACATCTTCAAAACCAATTACCAGTTTCCACACCCGATTAAGAAATCTGGATGCACCCGCAAGAGCTTCATCATTCCATTCGAGAGTCTGACGTGGTGGTGAAGCGAACAGAATAAACAATCGCACTGAATCCGCACCAAATTGATCAATCATATCCTGAGGGTCAACCACATTGCCAACCGACTTGGACATTTTGGAACCATCCTTGAGCACCATTCCCTGTGTGAGCAAATTGGTAAAGGGTTCATCCGAATCGACTAAACCCAAATCCCGCATCAGCTTGTGATATAGGCGCGCGTAGAGCAGATGTAAAACCGCATGTTCGATACCACCGATGTAGTGATCAACCGGTAGCCAGTAATTTGCACGTTCGTCTAGTTTGGCGTCAGCGCCTGGACAGCAGAATCGTGCAAAATACCAGGACGACTCAATAAAAGTATCAAACGTATCCGTTTCTCGCCGGCCAGGATTATCGGTATTGGGTACCGTTGCGTTTATGAAATCCGGATCTTCGCGTATCGGAGATTTAACCCCCTGAAATTCGACATCTTCCGGCAACACAACCGGAAGTTGATCATCTGGCACAGGATGAATTTTGTTGTCGCTGTCGTAAATCACGGGCACCGGGCAGCCCCAATATCGCTGACGCGAAACACCCCAGTCTCTCAAACGGTAATTGATGGTGCGTTTCCCGGCAGCATTTTCTGTCAAGTAGTCCGCAGTTGAATTGAAACAAGCTTCATAATCAAGTCCGTCAAACTCACCGGAATTACACGAAACCGTATTGACTTTACTCACGTAAGCGCCTTGCGAAAGATCAACGTCACCGTCTGCCGGACGCACGACCTTCCGAATGTCAATGCCAAATTTGCGGGCAAACTCCCAGTCGCGCTGATCGTGACCTGGTACCGCCATAATGGCTCCAGTTCCGTAAGTGATGAGAACGAAATTTGCCACAAATATGGGCATCTTTTCACCTGTAACCGGATGGATCGCGCGAACTGGCAATTTCAGTCCAACTTTCTCCATAGTTTCCAGCGCTGCTTCTGAAGTGCTGATCTTCTTGCAGGATTCAATGAATTGCGCGAGTTCCGGATCAGACTTCGCGTAATACCTCGCCAACGGATACTCTGGAGCGATCGCAGCATAAGTAATACCCATCAGTGTGTCTGGACGGGTCGTGAACACTCTGAGCGGCGGGTGATCACCTTCAACTGGTATATCGAATTCCACTCCTTCGGATCGACCAATCCAGTTACGCTGCATGGTCTTAACTGATTCGGGCCAACCGGGTAAATGATCAATTTCGTCCAGCAACTCTTCGGCGTAGGCAGTAATACGGATGAACCACTGCGGAATTTCCAGTTTTTCAACCAGTGCACCAGAACGCCATCCCCTGCCGGTCGCATCAACCTGTTCATTTGCCAAAACGGTCTGTTCAATGGGGTCCCAGTTGACCACCGCCATTTTTCGATAAGCCAAGCCCTTTTCAATAAGTCTGGTGAAAAACCACTGTTCCCATCGGTAATATTCCGGCTTGCAAGTGGCAAGCTCGCGCGACCAGTCGTACCCAAAACCAAGCCGTTTCAACTGTCGCTTCATGTATTCGATGTTTTCATACGTCCACTTTGCCGCGGGAACGTTCTTGGCAATTGCGGCATTTTCGGCGGGAAGACCGAACGCGTCCCATCCCATTGGCTGCAGTACGTTCTTGCCCAGCATCCTTTGATACCGGCTCATTGCATCTCCAATTGAATAGTTGCGCACGTGCCCCATGTGAAGCGCACCTGATGGGTACGGAAACATGGAGAGGCAGTAGAATTTATCCCGATCCGGGTCTTCGACTACATGAAAACTCTGGTTTTGCTCCCAGTATTCCTGAGCTGCAGATTCAATACGGGATGGATCATATTCACGAATCATAACCAAACAGATTTTATTGGATTGTGCGATGGTCCTAACGGGTAATTCAGCACCCTAATCCGTCATTGGAGGTTGTGACCCGTGCCATCGAAATCAACACTGCGTACATAAATTTCCTATTTCAACTGCCAGCACTATCAAAGGCACTGGCATATGTGGCGATGTCAGCGGCACTCATATCCAGTCTCCGCGCAACATCGCGCCAGCTGGCTGTCGCCTGTGACACTTCATCGATAATTTGTACTGCGTGATTGTCTTTAATCGCAAAATACGGCGCAGCCCTGCGTGACAGGTCAACACTGGCTTCCGGTCCCTCCTCAGAAATCCAAGTTTCCAGTTCGCGCACCTTTTCCTCAATGGGCACTGGGTTGAGATCGTAAGCGGGTGATAGCCGCCACTTTCCATCCCCTTCATAGAGAAACCCGTGGTTTCTCAGGTGGTTGTCGAGATTGCCGATCATTACCCCGAAAACAATGCGCCGCCAAAGTTCGTGCAAGTCTGCAATTGGCGCACTAGAGTACATGCGTATGCACTCAGCGATATCGGTGTAGGTCCCAGTATCGCCATCATCGAGCCCAAGCAGGCTCATGGCCGAGAGAAATGGAATGCGGTACTCCCCTGCCCGGTCAAAGCGTTTTATTAGCGCTACTGGCCGACCGGCTACAGTTTGTAGTTGTCCCAACGCAGTGTTTAAGCCCGCCTTCCGCGCCAGAGTGAGTGCCAGAATTTCGCCGTGCGGAATACTGCGGTCATCACTCGGTTTCGGAAATTTCGCGATAGCAAGTTGACCGTCCTTGTCAACCACAGCCGATTTCGGCCGTGCCCCACCGAGGGGAGAACCCTCGTTTAACAACAACTTCAGATCTTCTGCAGTATCCCTGTTACTATGCACCGCATCGGCGGCATTGAGCAATGCCGGCAGACGAATCAGCGGCGGCACCCGATAACGGCCAATGTCGTGATCAAAATCAATCTCGCCTTCGCGCTTGTATCGGAGTGCACCGATCCGAGTCTGGTCGTTGATTGCCAGAAGATAGTCCAGTGCTGAAAGCGTGCGCCTTTCACCTGACTTAAGGAAAGCGCGGCGGATCAGCTGCTGACCCCATCGATCGGGCGCGGTGTCGCGCATGGCACCCGGCAAGGCTGATTTCTCAGAATTCGAGTAGACTGGGTTCGAATTAAGCGGCAGATTGGCGGGATCGAGCGCGAAAGCCTCGCCATAAGACAGCCATTCATCAGCGTACTCAAAGACGGAACTACTGTTGCGCACTTTGTTCGCGTATCGACAACGGCCAACCAGACGTGTCTCACCACCATAACCAATGTGAATTTCAATCGTCTCGGTCATCGCTTCATCTTCCGGCGGCGAGGGGCAATCCGTCTTGGTAACCGATCCTCTTCAATATCGAGGCCCAAGACATCCTTGCTACGGTCAGCAAGCTCACCTACCCCTTCCACCAAACCCAATATGGCGAGTACGGTTATGTAGGCACCAATCGAAACAGTCGGATCCCCCTTCTCTATCCTGGTCAGGGTGCTACGGCTTATGAACGCCCGCTCAGCCATCGAGACGGTCGAGATGCGCCGCTTTTTGCGCGCGACGGCAATGTCCTGACCAAGTTTGATGAGAGCACGACGGGCTACGCGCGGTAGCGTGCTGGGTGCTTGTGACTTCATATAATGACTTATAAATAATGCAATAACTATACTTACTGTCTATTATATAATACATTAAAGATCATTTAACCGATACTGCTACATCGAGAGATTTTCAATACTCCTCGACCCATATCTACCAGTCGATGTTTCACCATCAGGCGACATTGATGGTGTTTTTTGATAACAACGCGCATCAAGGACGCGAGCGCGGCGAATTCCCGAATTCGGCATGCGGGTGGGATGTTTAGGGTATTACCAAAAACATTCACACATAAGATTGCGCCAAATCATGACTTCCGACACACATAGAACCGGATGTGCACAATTGTCGCATCCAGTTCCTCATGCAACAGGTTCGCTCACTGGGTGTAGCAAAGAGTGCACCGGAACAGTCGACGGCACTTATGAAACTATTGGGGTTTGAGAAATTTTCAACTGGAAACCATCTTTCACAGTGTGCCACGCCAATCAGCAGGTTGAAATTTTTCGGGGCAGCGTACCCGCGAGAAATGGAACACGGCCCACTCGCCCGCATTCGCTTGCCGCCCTTAGTCCGTTGTTCTTATCTATTTTGACTAACTGAATATTCTCAGTTGAGGGCAAGTGCAAAGCTTGTAGATTTATGCGCTTCATCATCGACGCCCAAACACGCATGGCACCGGAAGCCCCGGTCAAGCCGGTCGGCTTATTGTCATCTCGACCGACCCAGACTACACCGAGTAAGTTACCCGAAAGACCAACGAACCAGCTGTCTCGGAAATCATCGGTTGTACCAGTCTTCCCGGCGAGCTTCAGATTCGGGCTGAATGTGTTGAGCAGACCTTTGCCGGTACCATTTCGAACGACCTCCTGCATACCGAACAATGCAAGATAGACTTCGCTTCTCGGTAGAACCGCCTTTACTGCCGAAGCCTTGGTTCTACCGAGCGCGCGAGCGCTGGCAGTGATTGCAGAGATGGTTCTAAATTCTGCCTGGTAGCCAAAATTTGCAAGAACCTGATAGATTCGTGCAACTTCCATCGGTGAAAGTTCCAGAGCACCGAGCAAGATTGCGGGATAAATCGGTGATGCAACATCCGCACCCAATTTGCGCACTGTTTCAGCCACCTGTTTAACACCAACCTGCATACCAACTTTGACCGCAGGAATGTTTCGAGACTGTGCAAGCGCATCAAGAATTGTAATGTTACCGATAAATTCATCATCAAAATTATTTGGCGACCAGTCTTGACCCCCTTTTATCTTGTAGGTCACTGGCCGGTCCGAAATGACCGATCCAAGTGTCCATTTTTTGCTGTTCAGAAACGCGCTGAGATAAATGAACGGTTTCACTAGAGAGCCAACAGGACGACGTGCATTGATTGCCCGGTTAAAAGTTCCAACAGACGCATTCCTGCTACCAACGACTGCGAAAATTTCCCCTGTATCCGGACGAAGAACCACGATTCCGCCTTCCAATGAATTGCCAGGCAATCCTTTGCTTTTTTCGATTTTTGCCAACTCTTCCGACAGCGCAAGTTCGGCCGCCCGCTGAATCTGAATATCCATGGTTGTAAAGACAGACAGAGCACTACTTTTCAAGTCGGCATCATCCAGGCGGTCAGACAATTGTCGGAAAACAACATCGATAAACGAAGAGTAGGCCTGGCGTTGTCGTGCCTGACTCGACCGAAGTTTTAAGTCTTTTCCAACAAACTGCTGGTACTGAGTATCGCTGATCAGCTGGCTTTCCTTCATGACGTTCAATACTACTGCTCGACGCTTCTTGGCCGATTCTGGATGCCTCACTGGATTGTAGGAGGTTGGTGCCTTGATCATCCCCACGAGCTGAGCGATTTCATTTGGATTGAGCTCTCCAACTGGTCGCCCAAAAAAATGCTGGCTGCCCAAACCGAACCCGTGAATTGCCCTTTTCCCATCCTGTCCCAAATAGACTTCGTTGCAGTAGGCTTCAAGAATCTGGCGTTTGTCGAGTCGATATTCGAGGACCAGCGCAGTCGCCGCTTCCAGAAGTTTGCGCTCATAAGTACGATCATTCCGACCGAAAACGTTCTTTACCAACTGCTGAGTTAAAGTACTGCCACCCTGCACAATCTTTCCGGCTCGAAGGTTGGACCACGCCGCTCGCAGAATCGCCCAAGCGTCTACGCCCCAATGACTGACAAATCGACGGTCTTCGACCGAAATCAGCGTTTCAAGCAGCAAAGGAGGCATTTCTTCTAATCGTACCAGGAAACGATCCTGGTGCTGGCTTTGGGACAGGCTGCCAATCAGATGTGGCTTAAGTCTAAAAAATTTGACCGACGCACCTGTCCTGCGATCAATAACCGAATCCACAATTCCACCATTAAACCGAACATGTACATCGCGCGGCGGCTGCGGACCATCCCAGAACTCGAACGGTCGGGTTACCAGGTCAATGGATGTTGAGGTTGTATTGAACTCACCGATTTCCTGTACCTGGTCAACGCGTCGATATCCAAGCGCAAGCAGTCTTTCCTCAAGGTGGGTTACTGAGATGCTGAGTCCTGGAAAAATTTCAAACGAACTGCCATAAATGTGAACAGGAATATCCCACAGTCGGTTGTAGAATCGTTGCTGGACCGTGTGATCGATCCACAAAAAGAGTGCAATTCCACCCACCAGTCCAAAGCTGATGACCCACATGATCATGCGAATCAGGACCGACTTTAAAATTCCTGGTTTACGTTTCCTGGACCGGGAAGCCAAATTCAAACTCGATTGGACTGATGAACAACAGACTCCTTCAATCCGTCTGATTCAGACTGGCAGAACAATTCCAGCAGATGTCGAAGTTCGCTGGATTTGGCTGCTCGCAGTTTTTGCAGATGTACTCGTCGGAGGTATACGGTCTGATTTCGCGGGTTTCCACAATTTCTAGTGCCCGAGATTCATCGCGATCATTTTTCACCCAAACCTCTGGCCAGGTATGTGTAAACGGCAATTCGCCGACAGCACCATGTGAAAATTCATTAAACACATGCGTTTCAATGCCGTGACTTTGAATCAGATTACTGACGAGATGTGCGTCAGCCAAATTGTCGGCGATGTATACTCGTCTCAAGACTTGTATTCGGAATATTTTCGGGAACTACCGCGCACTAGTTCGACCGGATATTTTTGTCGGGTGGTAGCGAGCTTTTGTTCCACCGCACTCAGCAGATCAATATTTAGCCGGTCAGAAATACGAATCAGGTAAGTCATGACATCAGCAATTTCTTCGGCGGCCCTTCTCCGATCGCGGTCATTCAAATCGGAACTTTCTTCCTCTGTCATCCACTGAAAAATCTCAACCAACTCGGCCGCCTCCACCGCCAACGCCATGGACAGATTTTTTGGCGAGTGAAACTGTTCCCAGTCTCGCTCATCAACAAATTCTCGAATCTGCCTGACCAGTTCATCGAGTTCCTCACGAGCACTAGAACCTGCGTCATTCATATTTGATCTGACATCGGATACAGATGCTCACGCGTTATTGGAACCTCATTGTTCGACCCGCGGGTGAACACCATCTGAAACAATTGCAATGAACCCACAAGGAAAGCAGCAATTGAACCTGAAAGATACAGTCGCCAAGCTCGGACAAACTGTTCATCAAACATGCTTCTCACCGTATCTTCATTTTCGTTAAATCGGGCGAGCCAGTGTCGCAGTGTTTCAGCGTAATGCAAGCGCAGATTTTCGATATCAAGCACCGAAAAATTGTAAGGCTCGACAATATCCATCATCTCGCGGATGGTCGGAGGGTAAGCACCTGGAAAAATCCGTTTCTCAATCCAGGCACTCATTAATTCAGGTACGTTTCGACCAATCGAGTGAACCAAGGCTTTTCCATCTTTTGACAGACATCGGTCAACGACAGATCCAAGGACCTGGTAATTCTGTTTGCCGACATGTTCCAGCATTCCTACCGAAACGAATACATCAAATTCTCCTGAAATGTTGCGATAGTCGTCTTCGATGTACTCGACCTGTTCGTTCAGCCCATCAATTTGAGCACGCTCTTGTGCATAAACAATCTGTTCATGAGAAATGTTGTAGGACTTGACCTTCACACCATAGTTTCTGGCCATATAACGCGCGAGTCCGCCCCAGCCACAACCCGCCTCGACCACAGTTTGGCCGGGTTTCAACATCAATTTTCTACAAACGTGTTCCATTTTCGCAGCCTGAGCCTGTTCAATTGTGTAGTCTGGGCGAGCGAAGTAAGCACAGGTATACTGCATCGCCTCGCGGTCCAGCCACAAGGTGTAGAATTCGTTACCGAGGTCGTAATGGTGGTGAATGTTTGACTTTGAACCGGCTAGAGTATTGTCCCTCGCTTTCTTTCTGGTCAGTTTACGGAGCCAATTTAGCTGGGTAGTCTGATTCTGCTGCGTTTTGCGTTGTGATTCATAGATATCGCACAGAAATTCAATGAGATCACCATGAACTTCAATGGAACCGTCGCTGTAGCGGTCGCCGAATCCGATTTCGCGACTCTTCAGTACATCATAAAATGCCGATCGGTTCTTGAACTCCATCGTATTGCGGGCCGGACCATCTTCATATACACACTTTGAACCATCCCACAACTGAATGTCAATTGGCGGGTTACCAGCAATTCGCACCAACTTTTCTACCAATGTACGGTCAATCGACGATGGAACTGTTGATGTTTTGGTCGCAGTTTCAGATGCCGTCATCGCTAACGGCGGTGATTGTCTTTCAGAAGCCATCCTTCATATCCTTAAGTTCGAAGCTCTCTGGAATTTAGTCAAAAATAGATACCTGCCTGGCGGCAGTCGGATTCTGTCGAAATTGGGTCAGATCTAACTCAAGCGGTTCACGGTCCAACCTGAATTTTCTTGCCGAAACTTCAAACCGATGCTGAATGAGGTCTGCGATCGGACCCGTCCCGCGCATTCGTTCGAAAAATTCAGTACCGTTCTCGCGGCCTCCGCGCACCTGGCGAATCAAACTCATAACTTTGGCTTTTTTGTCCGGATATGCCTGCGTCAGCCATTGCTGAAACAGTTCCCTGACCTCATGGGAGAGTCGCACCATTGTCCACTCGGCTCGACGCGCGCCGGCGTTTGCACTCATTTCCAAAATTGATTCCAGTTCGTGTTCATTCAACCCAGGTATCACAGGTGCGAAGAATATTGTAACAGGTATACCGTTTGAGGTCAGTTGAGAAACCGCCTTTAGTCGGCTGTGCGGTGCGCTGGCGCGAGGTTCCATTAAACGCGACAGCTTTGCATCCAAAGATGTGATTGAAAAATTGACCACAATCAGATTCAATCGTGCGAGTTCACCCAAAAGGTCCAAATCCCGAACTAATGATGCCGACTTTGTTGTAATCGTCAACGGGTGTCGGTATTCCAACAACACCTCCAGAATTTGCCGCGTCAACTGATACTGTTTTTCAATCGGCTGATATGGATCGGTATTCGCACCAAGCGCAATCGGCTTACAACGATAGGAAGGACTATCCAATTCTCTACGCAATTGAGTGGCCACATCCAATTTCGCAAACAACCGGGTCTCGAAGTCAAGACCCGCAGACAAGCCAAGATAGGTATGACTCGGACGTGCATAACAATAGCTACAGCCATGCTCGCAACCCCTGTACATGTTGATTGAACGGTCAAATGGCAAATCTGGAGATTTGTTTCGCGAAATGACGGTACGGGCAGAATCGACTTCGACTTGAGTACGCAGCGGCGGTAGCGGTTCAGCATACCAGCCATCGTCAAAGTCACTTCGAGTCCACTCTTCAAATCGACCCGTTTCATTGGAATTGATGCCTCTTCCTTTAATTGTCACCGGTTGCATGCTATTTCTTTTCAATGGCTTCGTATTCCAAATCAGAGCGCGGCCAGGCAAGTAAAACTGCCTGCACCAGCGTCGCAAGCGGAATAGCAAAAAATACACCCCATACGCCCCAAAAACCACCAAAAACAATGACCGCTATCACAATGGCAACCGGATGAAGATCATTCACCTCCGAGAAAATCAACGGTACAAGTACATTTCCATCCAGAATCTGAATGATCAGGTAAGCAAGTACCAGATATACAAATTCGGGGCTGAACCCCCACTGAACTGCTGCCACTGCGATCACAGGAATGGTAACCACCGCTGCACCGACAAATGGAATCAGTACGGACAGCCCAACAATCACACTCAGCAGCGCAGTGTATTGAAGACCGAAAATGGAAAATGTCACATAAGTTACAGTTCCAACGATTAAGATCTCCCAGAATTTGCCTCGAATGTAATTCGACATTTGTCGATTCACGTTATGCCAAACTGTAATCGTAAGGCCATGATCTTTGTCAGGTAGAAAGTTGACAAGCCAACCGGTAATTTTGGTTTTATCTTTCAGAAAGAAGAACACCATGATGGGTACCAGAATCACGTAAATTACCACTGATATGATTCCAGTAACTGATGAAGCTGACCAAGCTACCACAATTTCCTGACCTAACTGGGTCACAAACTGGGCTGTCGTGCTAATGAAATTTCGAACCTGCGTTTCGGAAATGATGTCTGGGTATCGCTCTGGCAATTGCAGCAGTGCAGTCTGTACATCAGCAACCCAGCTAGGAATCTGACTCGCCAATTGCAGTGCCTGAGCACTGACCAAAGGCAAAATACCAAATATCAGCGCGAAGCAGAGAATGACAAAGCCCCCGAGTACGATCAGTACCGCACCCAAACGCGGCACCTTAACCACTTCGAACATTTTGACTCCGCCTTCCAGTATGTATGCAATCACAATGCTTGCGATAACCGGTGCCATCATGTTCCCAGCAAAAATGATGAGAGCAAACAGGACAAGCAGAATGACCGCAAGAATGATGATTTGCGGATTATTCAGTTGGCGACGAAACCAATTGACAATATTCTGCATGACGATTCCGCTTGTTAAATTAAATGGTTACGCCTAACCATAATCAAAGCAGCTGAAAATCAAAAGAGATTTCGGCTGTTTCCGCCAGCATACGCGTTGCCGAGCAGTATTTTTCCAGCGATAGTTCGATGGCTCGCTTCACTTCCGCCTCGGTAATACCCTCACCCCTGACACGGTAATGAAGATGAATCCGAGTGAACACCTTAGGAACTTCTTGTGCGCGTTCGGCCTGGAGGTCTATTTCCAGAAGTTCCGGCTCGCGACGCCGTTTTCGAAGAATTTGCGCAACATCGAACGCAGTACATCCACCCATTCCCAAGAGCACCATCTCCATTGGGCGCATACCAGCGTTCTTCCCGCCCTCTTCTACCGGGCCATCTGACTTGGTGACGTGACCACTTCCTGAGGTGAGGCGAAAATTGACACCCTCCAGCAGTTCGACCTTACCGTTCATCATCTCATAACTGCCCCGGATTCGTAGATTAAGCGTTCAGCACGAAATATCCGCCCAAGTTCAGCTCCAGGGTTTGAGGCTCGCATAAACGACTCGCCGATGAGAAACGCATCAATCCCGGCAGACTTCAGGGTCTCAATATCTTCAGATCTGTGAATACCGCTCTCGGCAACAACAAGACGGTCTTTGGGAACCAGTCGGCTTAACCTGATAGCGGTTTCAAGTGTGGTCTCGAATGTGCGCAGATTACGGTTGTTGATTCCCAGCATACCATGGCTAACCTGCAACGCAAGTTCCAATTCTTCTTCTGAATGAACCTCTACAAGAACATCCATATTCAGTGCAACCGCCTGCGCCGCGAAGTCCTGCAATTCAGCGAGGTCCAGAATTGCAACAATTAGCAAAATACAATCCGCACCCATCGCATGAGACTCCAGGATCTGAGACGCATCAATTATGAAATCTTTACGTAAAACTGGCAGGTTGCAAGTTTTCTTAGCCTCTGCAAGGTGATCGGCCGATCCCTGAAAGAATTTCTGATCTGTCAACACTGAAAGACAGCTTGCGCCACCTTCCTCATAACTCCTGGCGATTTGTGCAACATCATATTCCGGACGAATGACACCTTTGCTCGGTGATGCTTTCTTGCATTCGGCGATTATGCCGGAACGTCCGCTTGCCATATGTGCACGTAAGCGATTTTCGAATCCCCGTTTCGGGCCATAGGATTGGACTTGTTCGGTGAGTTCAGCTATTGAAACTGTTTTCCGTGCGGCCTCTATCTCCTGCCGCTTGTGCTTAACAATGGACGTTAGGACATCCGCAGGTCTGGACATATTAGAAACTGTTTGTGAACTCCACATATTGGTCAAACCTGACAGCTACTTCACCGGATCGAAGCAACTCCTGAGCACGACCGATCCCGCCAGCAAGATCTTCCGCAAGTCCGGCAACATAGATTGACGCGCCAGCGTTCATTGCGGTTATCGCGGACGCCGCTGACTCTTCCCCTGCAAATACGGAACGAATCACTGAGAGGCTCTCGCCGGGATTTGAAACAGCAACATTATCCAAGGAATACAAGGGAATACCAAACTGTTCGGGGTTGATCGAATAAGATTTAACTTCACCATTTTTCAGTTCAGCCACCTTAGTTGAACTCCCAACACTGATTTCATCCATTCCATCATCAGAGTGAACGACCATAACGTGTTCCGAGCCCAATTTCTTCAGGACATGCGCCAAAGGTTCAACCAAATCAGCACTGAAAACACCCATCATCTCACTTTTTACATGGGCAGGGTTGGTCAGTGGACCCAAAACATTGAATATTGTCCTAACGCCTAGCTCTCTTCTAGCCCCGATAGCGTGTTTCATTGCCGTATGGTGAGCTGGTGCCAGCATGAATCCAAATCCTGTTTTCCTGACACAGTCGGCAATTTGATCGGAAGTCAAATCAATTCGAGCACCCGCTTGCTCAAGCAAATCTGCGCTTCCACTTTTGCTGGAGGCGGCTCGATTGCCGTGCTTTGCAACATGTGCACCCGCAGTTATGGCAACAAATGCTGAAGCGGTTGATACATTGAAAGAAGATGTTCCATCGCCACCTGTGCCGACAACATCAATGAGGTGTGGCACATCAACTCGCACGCTTGTGACCAGTTCGCGCATCACATTCGCGGCAGCGGTAATTTCTTCAATGGACTCACCCTTCATGCGAAGACCAATTAAAAAGCCTCCAATCTGTGATGCGGTCAGTTGTCCCGTCATTATCTGACGCATGATGTCCAGCATTTCAGCACCAGTCAGGTTATGACCGGCAGTAATTCGATTTAGGGCTCCCTGGATATCCATCACATTGTTGATTCGCTCATACAGAAAGATTGCTCAACCTTAGAAAGTTCCGCAGTAGATCGTGGCCACAATCTGTTAAAAATGATTCCGGATGAAATTGAACGCCATAAACATGGTGCTGCTTATGTTTTACGCCCATTATGATACCGTCACTTGTCCAGGCGGTAATTTCCAACGATTCAGGCAAACTTTTCCGCTGTGCGATCAGTGAATGGTAACGGGTCGCAGTAAACGGATTTTGAATATTGTCAAAAAGGCCCTCACAGTTGTGATAAATATCGGAAACTTTGCCGTGCATTACCTGGTCGGCTCTCAATATTTCACCGCCAAAAGCCTGGCAAATGCTTTGATGTCCCAGACATACACCGAGGATGGGTAGTTTTCCTGAATAACGCTCAACTGCAGCAATCGAAATACCCGCTTCATTCGGAGTGCAGGGACCAGGCGAAATTAAGATGCCAGACGGTGCTAAATTCTCGATTTCATCGACCTCAATAGCATCGTTGCGAACGACAGTTGACTGATGCCCCAACTCGCCCAAATATTGAACCAAGTTGTAGGTGAAAGAATCGTAGTTGTCAATCAATAGAAGCATGAAATTGACTCCGCGCGCACTCCGTTGTGCTATACGGCGATGTGAAATCCTAATGTTTGGGAATATTCGTTACTGCACTCACAAAGTCAATTGCAATTGACCAACTGAATGATTTTCAAGTCAATAACTTCCATACATTTTATCTTGTTTCTGCTGTGCCGCCCGATGCTAGAGGCTTTCGCGCAGGAATTGTCGTATATCAGGAATTTTTGATTGAATCATTAATATTCTCGTAGTAAGTCAGTGCCGGTAGATTTCTTCGTTGATGAACGATTCGGATGATAACAGGCTCATCATCTGCCGCGGCTACCCGTGCATAGAAAATCACGTGCCGGCCGTAATTTACCGATCGAAGTCCGGCTGCAAAATGACTCCGATCACGCCCACTGTCAGGATTCTCCAGGATCTCCTCGAAAGTCCGCATCAAGCCTCCGTAGTACTCTATCCAGCGTACGCGGCTCCACGTCTCAACCGAGTATGTTCGTATTTCATCCAGATCCCGTTTTGCAAGTCTGGACAGCCTTATCAACACATTGTCCCGATTATTCTGATTTGAAATCCGGTTCGTACGCCTGAGGATCGAAAACCTCGAACTCTCCCGCTTCTGCTTCCTGCAAGGCCTCTTCAAGATCCGCTTTCAATGCATAAAACTGACGAGCATTGTCCTTCTCCATCAGCAATCTCATGGCTGCACGCACAACTTCGCTCAAATTGGCATACGACCCCGATCTGATCTGGCCTTGAATATAGTGTTCCATTTGTTCAGTAAGAAATACGTTTGGCATAGATTCACCAGTATATGTCCGATAATGGCAGATACTGACATTATATATTCAACTAGTCAAATCGATACTTCTAATCGGGTATCTACCATGCTGATTTATACGTCAAAAAATTCTGGCAGGCGATCGTTCGAAAAGTTGGATTCATCCCGTCAGTGACACTCATTATCGGATTGGAAAAGTGACAATCGAATTCTGAAACCGCACCTCACCAACCCCAACGACTACACAAAATTCGATTTAAATTTCTGAATAATATTTAATGCGTCAATATCTGTCGTATTTATAAATAGTTATCGAATATTTGTTTGCTTTTCATTGATTTTCGCAGGAATTCAAATTAGTATATCAAGTGTTGTCCGATGTGGCCGGCACTGGTCAAATTCACGTTCGCCGAAATTGGTTGCCCATTGCTGCCAGCCAATACAAAAGTAAGAGTAACTTCAGATTCAAGACCTGTTCAGTCAGAAGATGTAGTGATTACTACGGTTTGCTGATTCTAGATGTTTTTCGAATTTTGAATTTCGAAGCATCTCTAGCTGAAGTACTTGTCGAGCAGCTTTTTACTGTACTGTAGATGGAAAATTTAATGCTAAGCACTTACGAACGAAAACTCATAGCAACTTACCTGGCCAACATGGCTGCAAAGTTCCACTACCGAAATTCCGAGGCTGTGGGCCTGGTTAAATGGATAACTGATAGAGACAACCGAATTTTTCATGGTGAAAAAACGATGTTTCCTCACTTGGACAGTTTTGCGCGTCATCTAAACGAAACGCCTACGGAAGACCAACTACGTATGGTTGCACAGGCATTACAGCGCGAGTGTGTCGCATTCAAGACAGTCAAGTATGATCTGGCCGCGAAGCGACTTCGGAATCTGGCGCAAGCCATTTGCCTCTCGACTACCGACATCGATATCCTGGAACTCCTGCTGCGGTACTCTACCCAACCCGTAATTGAGAGAATGATTGATGATATTTTTTATGTATCCGCATTTGAAAGAACGCGGTACCGTGTCATATTGAATTCATCGACAATTGCGACACTGCTTAATCTATCGCCTGGTGATGTTCAGCGCCACCTGGATAGCGAGTCGCCACTGGTCCGTTCAGGGCTCGCAACGATCGACAGAGAAGACGGCGAAGTGGGAATTGTGTCTCGGCTTCGCCGCGTGGCTACTGATTCTGATCACACCAGCCTCGACGCGATCCGTCTGCTGCTTGACGTTGCACCTGAGAGTGAACTGGAGTGGGAGGACTTCGAGCACATAAGCAAGGGACGTGATCACATTGAACGACTCATTGCAGGTGCGCTGCAATGCTCTGCTTCGGGTGTAAACATACTTTTGTACGGCCCACCGGGGACTGGCAAGACAGAGTTCTGCAAGGTGTTGGCCAAGCGACTTGGTGTGACTCTATACAGTGTCGGCGAATCGGATCGAGAAGGTGACGAAATGACCCGTCGCGAGAGACAGCAGGAACTCCGTCTCACTCAGCGTCTTCTCGCAAAAAACCAAAATTCACTGATCCTGTTCGATGAAATGGACGACTTATTTACAAGTCGAGTTGGTTTAAGTTTCTTTGGGATGTCGATCTCTTCCAACTCACGGAACGGAGGCTCCAAAGTCTACACGCACCAATTGCTGGAGCGAGCGCCTGCACCGACTCTCTGGACCATCAACGATACCAGTTCAGTCGAACGTTCCCTGTTGCGTCGTATGTCGTATGCACTAGAGCTGAGTCCGCCGTCAATGTCCGTTAGAGCAAGAGTATGGAAAACGCAACTTGCGCGCTACGGTATCGAAGCAGACGCCGATGATGCAAGTGCACTGGCGCGGGACTTCACCGCAACACCAGGTATAGCAGCCGGTGCGACCGCGGCTGCAAGAATTGCTGGTGGTGGAATTGACGCGGTGCGAATCGGGGTGCAGAGTATATCCAGGTTAGTATCATGCGAAGTGCCACCCGAGGGTGTACCGCAGCTGTTCGACCCCACACTGATCCAAGCGAACACCTGTCCGGTTAAACTTGCCGAAAGTCTTGTGAAAAGCGGTGTGCTGAAATTTTCTCTCTGCCTGCAGGGACCGCCTGGCACGGGTAAGAGCACCTATATCCGTTACCTTGCCGAACGTTTGGGGCTAGAGGTAATACAGAAGCGGACTTCCGATTTACTTTCAAAGTGGGTTGGGGAAACAGAGACAAATATCGCCAACGCATTTAAAGAGGCACGGAACACCAATTCATTCCTTATTTTCGATGAAGCTGACTCTTTGCTCTACGATAGAAAACTTGCCCAAAGATCATGGGAAGTCAGCCAAGTTAACGAAATGCTGACATGGATGGAAGTCCATCAGCTGCCGTTCGCCTGCACCACCAATTTTGGCGAGCACCTTGACGGTGCGACTCTTAGGCGCTTCGTTTTCAAGGTGACCCTTGACTATCTCCAACCAGAGCAGATTAGGGCAGCATTCCAAACTTACTTTGGATTCGCTCCTCCGGAAAGGATTTTGAATCTCACCAACCTTACGCCCGGCGACTTCGCGGTGGTACAACGAAAGTCTGAGATTATTGGTCAATCGGACGATCAGGGAGCTCTGGCCGAGATGTTATGTGCTGAATGCGACGCCAAGCCCGGTCAGTCCGGATCAATTGGTTTTCTGGCATGATCCATGAAAATCCAAAAATTCAAAGTATCAGCAACTTCAACATATAGTTCTGCGACAGCAATAAGTTCTTCGAAAATGGACGCAATTAATGGACGTAAACAATCAGAATAATGCAAGCGAACACGATTGCTGTCAGCAGTTCAAATAATGGCATCTTGGACAAAAACTGCATGGGAGACACCTGAATATAAAATTGAACTGAATAAATCACTCAAATGCAATGAGTCTTAGTCGTCGACTCACTACAATTAACAATGTCCGACGACACAGCAAACTCATTGACTTCGAAGCACTCATTTGAATCGCAGCACCACCTAGTAATGCATACTCGACAACAGGAGTTTCTTGAATTTGCCTATGCCAGTGGTGCACTAAAATTTGGCCAATTCATTCTCCACTCCGGTCGAAGGAGTCCCTATTTCCTAAACACCGGTGGCTTCTCAAATGGCGCTGACCTTATGAAGTTAAGCGGTTTCTATGCCGATGCGATTGCGCAGCGGTTCAGCAGTGAGTTTATGCTGTATGGGCCAGCATACAAAGGCATTCCCCTAGCCGCAGCCACAGCAGTTTCGCTCAATTACAAGCATAACCGCTCGGTTTCTTTCGCGTTTGACCGAAAAGAGGCAAAAGACCATGGTGAGTTGGGCTGGATTGTTGGCGCACCTCTGACCGGTGATGTTGTCATTGTTGAAGATGTCATCACATCCGGTCACTCGGTTGATAAGGCAGTTGACACTATTCAAAAACAAGGTGCGCGTCCCGTGGCGGTTGTGATCTCTTTAGATCGAATGGAAAAATGCGTCGACGCCGAACAGTCTGCGGTACAGCAGGTGCGGGAGAGGTGTGATGTCGATGTTCTGTCGTTGGCTACATTTATCGATTTATTGGAATTTGTGGATAATATGAGGGAGTTGAAAGACACCTCAATCCAGCTTAACGCATACGGCAAAAAGTATGTAGTTGACTGACCAACTTCGAATTAACCATTAGACACTCATGCCTTTATCTCATTCAAAACACACAGTTTTATTGGGTGGCGCCGGATTCATTGGATCACATCTGATCAATGCCTTATCGCGTGGCGGATGGACAATGACTGTTGTTACCAAGCACCCACATCGACATCGAAGCCTACTGGTTATCCCCTCACTGAAGATGGTTGAAACCGGAGATTTGTCAAGCGATTACATCGGCAGCTTAATCAGTGAATCTGACACTGTTGTGAACCTGATTGGAATTCTGAATCAGTCACGAATCGACACATTCGCCGAAATTCATGCGAGCCTTCCGGGGAGAATAGCCGAAGCATGTCTGCAAAGGAAAGCGAGAAGGCTGGTCAACATCAGCGCGCTAGGTTCTGACGTCAATGCCCCCAGTCAGTATCTCAAATCCCGCGCTCAGGGTGAACAGGCAGTTCAGTCTGTCATGGATAAGGGCTTGGAGTGCACGATTATTCGACCTTCGATCGTGTTTGGACCTAGAGACTCATTTTCCAGAATGTTTCACCAAATGCTGTCGATGAGTCCAGTTTTTTTCCCACTTATCTTGCCAAAAGTACAAGTACAACCTGTCTATGTCGAAGATGTGGTTCGGTGTATTGCTCATGCGATCGATGTCAAATTTACCGACCAGGGGAGTTTTGACGTTGCAGGACCTGAAATCTTTACACTTAGAGAGTTCGTCAGTCTGATTGATAGACTTGGAGGGATGCGTCATAAAATTGTTGGACTTAGCCCGGTATTGTCCAAACTCCTCGCAAGCTTCGCTCAGTTTGCTCCTGGCAAACCCTTGACACCAGACAACCTACGATCACTTCAGGCATCCGTCGCAGTTGGGGAAGGCATACCCGAACCTTATGGTGTGCAGCCGACGCGATTTGAATCGGTCGCCGGGGAATGGTTAAGCCCTCAAATTGATCAGTTCAATCAGATCAGAACTCAGGCGGGTCGCTAACCTTAGCAAACCACATCACAGGATGGCGGAATGCGTATCCGAATCAATAAGCCAAACGGCAGTACAAAATACCTATTCCGTTCAAGTAAATTTGAGTACCTGAATGAAAGTGAGCCTTCATTCCACTCACTACTGACAACAACTAATGAATTTCTCTCCAATTTCAGTTCTTACTAACAGATGTCCGACAATCAGACAAATCAGCTAAGTGAGTTGAATTGCTATCTGGTAGGTGGTGCAGTTCGCGACCGGTTGCTCAACATTGATCGTAGTGACAAAGACTGGGTCGTAGTTGGTACTACTGAAGCCACCATGCTGTCGCTTGGATTTCGTCCGATCGGGAAGAATTTTCCGGTCTTTCTTCATCCCGAAACCCACGAAGAGTACGCCCTTGCAAGAACCGAACGAAAAACGGGTAAGGGCTACAAAGGATTTGATGTAGACGCCTCCCCCACAGTGTCTTTGGAGCAAGACCTCTTCCGCCGCGACCTTACGATCAACGCGATGGCACAAGATACTAAAGACAATCTAATTGATCCATTCGGTGGCAGACAAGATTTAGAAAATGGCTTGCTGCGACATGTCTCAGCACATTTCTCAGAAGATCCGCTTCGAGTACTCCGAGTCGCCCGTTTTGCTGCGCGCTATCACAGTAGAGGATTTATCGTCGAGGACTCAACGCTTGAACTGATGCGCGAACTGTCGGGAAGCGGAGAACTCGATTACTTAGTACCTGAGCGAGTATTACAGGAGGTATTGAGTGCTCTTTCGGAGGATCATCCTGCTGTATTTTTTACAGTACTGAGAGTGTGTAATGCGCTGGCGAGTATGTTCCCCGAGATCAACAAGATTTATGACTTAAGACCGGACACCGACAAGCCGCTGCTTGAGCTGGAGTTGGCTGCACACCTAACTGAAGACGTGAGAATTAGATTTGCAGTGCTCGCCAGTCTGATCAACAGATTGGCCACGGCATCATTAAGCGAACCAGCAAATACAACCGCAATTCAGAAGTTCTGCCGTCGTCTGAAAACATCGACTTCCTATCGAACACTCGCAGAGCAAGTTGCAACCTACTCTGATCGTGTCATGACTGTCAGAGAAAGACCTGCATCCGATACCGTTGATATGCTGTTGGCACTGAACGGCATTCGTGACAAAAAGTCATTCGATAATTTCTTGGAAGCATGCTCAGTCCAGCTGATTGTTCTGCATCAGGACGCGGACGTTGTTCGTCAAGCCATTGAATTGCTGCGCAAATGTCGAATCTCGATGCGCCAAGTCGATGCAAAAAGTTTGGCAAAGAGCTACAAAGGCGACAAACTACGAGATCAGGTGCGACACGCTTACATTAGAAGCGTATCGACTTTGCTAGAAGATGATTCAGCTACAGTATGACCAGAATGAATACAGCCAGCAACACCCTGTAGATTACAAAGGGAAGCATGCCGATTTTTTCAATAAATGTAAGGAAGTAGTGAATACATAGGTAGGCAACTACGGCGGATATTGCCGTTGCAATAGCAAATTGCAGCCAATTAATCTCGACCTCAAACACAATCAGTTGCAGGGCTTGCCATCCTCCAGCCATCGCGATAGCGGGAATTGCCAGCAAGAATGCAAACCTCGCTGCTTCTTTACGACTCAGCCCAAGCATCAGCGCAACTGTCATCGTAATACCTGATCGGGAAGTTCCGGGAATAATCGCCAAAGCCTGCCCCACACCGATGAGCAATGCGTCCGTCAGACGCAATTCGCGTAGTGTTCTTTGACCTCGCAGAAAGTGGTCCGCGCACCAGAGCAGCAATGCAAACAGGAGGGTCGCTAGCCCAATAACAGTGACAGATCGAAGTTCGTTTTCTACCAGGTCGTATGCGAGGGCTCCCGAAACTGCCACCGGCACACTGGCAACAATAATGAACCAGCCAAGATTTGATTCTGTTGTTGTGCCACGTCCCAGTAGGGATATAAACCACGCACCTGCAATCTCACTGATCTGTACGCGAAAGTAGATAAGTGACGCGAACAGTGTTCCAACATGGACAGCAATGTCAAATGCCAGTCCCTGATCATGCCATCCGAACAAAGTCGGAAACAGAATCAGATGTGCAGAACTGGATATCGGCAGAAATTCAGTTGCACCCTGAATCAGTGCCAAAACACTGGATTGCATAAGTTCTATCATTTCGCTTGAGTGCAGATTTGGATGCTATAGTCGATGCATGTGGTCAAACGATTTAAATCCCAGTCGATCGGGTTCAATATTCTTACTTAACTCCATCACTTTGAACAATTCACCCATTTCAGACGGAGACGTCAGAGTATTCAGTTGCTGTGTAACAGACATTTGCTCCGAAATCTGTAACGACGCGAGGTCCAGACTCTCCAAACCAGTATCAACAATGAAGCCTGCAAGTGTGGTGAATCCGTTGACTTCGAGACCGACGGTTTCTGCGATTCTGGCGAGGGACGAAAAATTGACGTGTGCCGTGATGTCCTGACACCCAATGAAATCAAAGGGGTCATGCAAACTGTGATGTCTTCGGTGACACATCAGTGTACCTTGATTTCGATCCGGATGATAGTACTCATGCTGGGGAAATCCATAGTCAGATATCAACATTGAACCAACTTCAAAACATTCTGCAACCTTCTCAAGCCATGCTTCAGCACGGCAGTGGATTTCTGACGTGTAGATACCTTCAAAATTTGGCCAACTTATCTGATTACAAGTTTGTTCAAACTCCTCTTCGAGTATCGTTCTGAATTCAAGTTGAAATGCATCTCCCCGTTCCGTAACATATCCCTGATGCACTCGTCCCTCAACAAAGCGAATGAGTTCTACTGGCATCGCATCAATGACTTCATTGGCAATTACGACACCTTGGATACCTTTATCGGCCGGAAAATCAGACCAGTGAACCTTCGTTGATATTTTCGGGATTTGCCTGGCTACCAACTGTTGTTGAATTTGTTTCATTCTGGGGCTGATTTCAATAATCACATAATCGTCAATTTCACAACCGAGCCGATTGAGTTCAGACAATATTTGAACACAGAGCTTTCCACTACCAGCACCGAATTCGTAAATTCGCGCTGGAATTGGTGATGAATGGAAGGCTCTGGCAATTTTCGTAGATAGAAAATGGCCAAATACCGCCCCCAATTCAGGCGCGGTTGTAAAATCACCTCCCCTGTCCAATACCTGTGTCGCCGCTGTGTAGTATCCGTTTACAGGGTGGTAAAGTGCGCTTTCCATAAACTGCGCAAATGAAATGGCATTGATACCAGAAGTTCCGATAAGTTGACGAATTTCATCTTGGAGTCGACTGCTACGCTCGCTCTCTTCACCAAGGAGGGAAAGTGCATCAGCAGTTGAATTGACGGGGTAGAGTGACATTAGTGCTACAAATTTGTACTGAAATTCAGATCATTAAATTAATTTAAAAGGGAAAATCGGGTGAAATCAATCAAGTCAATATTTAATCAGTACTCCCCTAGTGCCAATGCTATAAATTGCTTCAGCTTACCAGACTACTCAATTTGCTCAGAATTGAATGTAAATTCAGCGAAGCCGTTAAGTGGTAGGGTATTGACTATGACCTAGTGGTTGAATGAAGATTGAATCGCATTGCAGACCGGAAATTAATCTTGATATTTATCACCCATTGAATGATTATAGTTATCTCTATAATATCTTGATAATACAAGGATTTAATTTTCAACTCCTAAAATCGAATTAGATTGCTGAAGTTAATCGGAGATGTGAATTGAAACTAGAGGGCAAAGTTGCGCTTGTCACTGGCGGTAGTCAACGGATCGGTGCTGCAGTTGCAAGAAAACTTCACTCTCACGGCTTAACTGTTGCAATTCACTATCGAAATTCTGAACTTCAGGCAAAGAATCTGACTCAGGAATTGAATGGCATTCGAGCTAATTCGGCGTTTGTGTTTCAGGCAGACCTTTTCGAGTTCGATCAAATTCTAGAATTGGGCAACCAACTTACTCAGTCATTTGGTCGTCTCGATGTGTTAGTCAATAACGCATCAGAATTTCAGCAAAACGCAATTGGTGGTACATCGTCTGAATCATTCGAAAGAATGTTTGGAATTCATGTCAGAGCGCCGTTTTTCCTTGTCCAGTCGATTTTGCCTGCACTTCGGAAGGCAAATGGATGTGTTGTGAACGTAACGGATATTTACGCCAAATATCCGTTGCAGGATTACTCCCTCTACTGCGCCAGTAAGGCAGCACTTGAAGCTCTGACAAAATCAATGGCTCTTGAGCTCGCACCCGAGGTTCGGGTTAATGCTGTCGCACCAGGTGCGATTCTATGGGCAGAAGGTGAGACAGTCGCTCAGGAAGTCATCTCCAAAACACCGTTGGGACGAATTGGAACCGTAAACGAGTTGGCTGCAGCGGTGAGATATATTGCGCTTGAAGCGACGTTTACAACTGGGCAGACATTGACAGTGGACGGTGGGCGAGTGATTACCACGCCTTGAGTTCAGTTCGTTGAAGCAGGTTTGGAACCGCGTTCAATAATGACACCCACATTACTGGCTTTTTCAACCGCACGTGGTTTGCTGATCTTGACTCGACACCATGTTGCTGAAAACTCTTCAAGGATGATGGTGGCGATGCTTTCTGCGACTGATTCTATCAATTTGAAATTTGATTCAGCAACAAAATCATGAATTCGCGTGGCGACATCTTTATAACTGATTGCATCTTCAATTGAATCGCTCTGGGCGGCCTGGTGAATATTGCACCCCAATTGGATGTCGACAATGAGATTCTGCTTAACACGACGCTCCCACTCCCATACTCCGATGCTGGCAGCAATTTTCAGGTTTTCGACAAAGACTATATCCAACGCAGGCTCCAATTCGATTAATGCTTGTTCGGTCAGACCAATCCCTTATACCCGAACTGAATGATTCAGTGAATACGGAATACTCAACTTGAAGATGAAATTATTTCGCCGACCTTCTATTGAATAAGCCAATTTCTTCGTTAAAATTGTTTGCATCGAACCTGTCAATTAGCCCTCATTAGTAGTTCATGTTGTGACCATACTGATTTTTGCAATTTTCGCCTACTTGCTTGGTTCAATGTCGAGTGCGATTGTAGTTTCGAAGCTGCTTCAACTGCCTGACCCGAGAGTGGAAGGCTCCGGAAATCCGGGAACAACCAACGTGTTACGTCTGAGTGGTAAATTGCCTGCAGCGCTCACGCTTTTCGGGGATCTTGCCAAGGGGACGATACCCGTTCTCATAGCCCGCATGATCACTGATGACTTGTTGGTGATCAGTGCCGCAGCTCTCATGTCATTCTTGGGGCATCTGTATCCGGTTTACTTCAAATTCAAAGGTGGAAAGGGTGTCGCTACTGCGCTCGGTGCATATTTGGGTCTCGGCTTGCCCGTATTTGCGGGAGTGGGAGGAGTCTGGCTTATTGTTGCTTTGATTTGGCGCTATGCATCCCTATCTGCAATTGTTGCAATGTTGCTAGCGCCTGTATTCGCCTGGTACGTTTATCAGAACTCATGGCTAACAGCTACTTGTATTCTGATTTTTCTGTTTATTGTCATTCGACATCGGGCGAATATTCAGCGATTGATGGCGGGTGAAGAAAGCAAAATCCATCTCAATATCAGCTAAGGCAGAATCGTAGGCTGAATAAAAAAATCGCGCGTTCAAACCATTGCTTCGGAATGAATGGGCTCAAGACTCTCTAGTGACCATCGCGGATACACGGCATAGTTCAATTCTTCACTGAATCCGGCCTTTAACCGCAGATAACCCGCATATGCAATCATCGCTCCGTTGTCGGTACAAAGTTCTAACGAAGGAAAGTAAGCTTTAACCTGTAATTGCTTTGCGAGCTCAGCTATTCGATGACGCAGCAACTTGTTCGCACCGACACCGCCGGCAATAATCACTTCAGAATAGCCTGTTTGCTTAAGCCCACGTTTCAATTTGACGACCAGAGCATCAATTGCAGCATCTTGAAACGCATATGCGAGATCACTGCGAACGCGATCGTCAAGTTCAAGCTTGTCCACCGTCTGGATGGCGAATGTTTTTAGTCCTGAGAAACTAAAATCCAGTGATTCATGACCAGACATGGGCCTTGGGAACTTGAAACGGCCAGGCTGCCCTTCTGTGGCACACTTTTCAATGCTTGGCCCGCCGGGATAGGAAAGACCCAGAACTGAGGCAAACTTGTCGAATGCCTCACCCACTGCATCGTCGCGGGTCTCACCCAGCAATGTGTATCTGCCAAGCGACTGCACGTCAACAAGCATGGTGTGACCACCAGAGACGAGCAGTGAAAGGAAGGGAAACTCTGGGGTTTCGTTTTCCAGCATCGGCGAGAGCAGGTGACCTTCCATATGATGCACACCAATTGCTGGAATTTTTAGCGCCAGAGACAGTGACCTTCCAATTGTGGCACCGACCAGCAACGCGCCGACCAATCCAGGTCCTGCGGTATAAGCGATTGCGTCAATATCACCTTTTTGAAGCTTCGTCTCTTCAAGCACCGATTTGATCAGCGGCGTAACCTTTCTTATGTGATCGCGTGCCGCAAGTTCGGGTACAACCCCCCCATAAATCTTGTGAATATCGATTTGCGATGAAAATCGGTTAATCAGAAGACCCTGATTCGAGTCGTAAATTGCCACGCCCGTGTCGTCACAGGAAGTTTCAATACCTAGCACCTTCATCTTCAATCAAGACATCTTCGCTGATTCTTTAATGAGGAAAGTTCAAATTTTCGAATCATTTATTTGGTTATCCTGCTCTTGTCTTTCGGCGAAAGCCCGTTCAATGCGTTCAAGTGATTTCTTCGATTCACTCAGCGTGTGCAAAATTTCAGCATCGAGATTTTCATCTTGAACCAGTTCCGTTTCGTGTTGCGCTTTGTGTAGATTGTGAATGACAACTGCAATGAACAGGTTAATGACTATAAAAGCAGCAATAACGACAAAACTGATGAAAAATATCCAAGCAAGTGAATGAAGTTCCATAGCACTGTACATCACATCGGTCCAGTCCTCTAACGTCAACACGCGAAACAGTGTAATCAGAGAAGTCCCTAATGATCCCCAGTGAAATGGATCGTGTGCATGAAACATGTGGTATCCAGCGATGGCATAAATGTAAAAAACAATGGATATCAACAATATTACGTTGCCAAGGCCAGGCAGTGATTTGATCAGTGTCGAAACAATAAGACGAAGCTCAGGAACCGCAGTAATCAAGCGCAAGATGCGCAACAGTCGAATGGTTCTGGCGATGAGCGCAAATTCACCAGTTTGTGGTATCAGTGAAAATACCACTATCGAAAAGTCGAAAAGATTCCAACCATCTCCAAAATATCGACTGAAAACTGGCGCTGAAGCAGTGATTTTCAGAATTGCCTCAATGACGAAAACAATCAGAACCACACGGTTGATCGAAAGTAGCACAGATTCATAAGGAACCGCAATGGCCGGGTAAGTTTCAATTCCTAGAACAATCGCGTTCAATATGATGAGAGCGATGATGCCCCGCTCGAACCACCGCCACTCTGTAATTTTTCGGCATAGCTGGATCACGGGCATCACTCCGGGAGTTCAGCAATGGCGACTGCACGCAGGATTGCCCGAGCTTTAGCCATTGACTCCTGCCACTCAGTATTGGGAACAGAATCTGCGACCAAACCGGCACCTGCCTGGACGTAAACCCGATCCCCTATCAAGACGGCTGTACGAATGGCAATTGCGGTGTCCATATTACCATTCCATCCAATGTATCCAACAGCTCCTGAATAGATTCCACGCTCGTGTGGCTCAAGTTCGTCAATAATCTCCATCGCGCGAATCTTGGGAGCGCCGCTGACGGTGCCAGCCGGCAGTGTCGCGCGCAGTACATCAATTGCGTCTTTGCCTTCCATCAGTTCACCCGTAACATTCGAGACAATGTGCATAACGTGTGAATACCGCTCGATCTGCATGATGTCATTGACTCTGACCGTTCCAAGCTTTGAAACCCGCCCAATATCATTTCGACCCAAATCAACCAGCATGATGTGCTCGGCCCGTTCTTTTTCATCAGCTAGAAGTTCCACCTCCAGCCTTTGGTCCTCCTCTTCGCTTTCGCCACGAGGGCGCGTGCCAGCCAATGGTCGCACTGTTACAACGCCGTCTTCTGATCGAACCAGGATTTCCGGTGAAGCACCGACGATGCAATACGTTCCAAAATCCAGGAAGTACATATAGGGCGACGGGTTCAAGGTTCTAAGCGCTCGATAAAGATCAATCGGATCACCCTTGTAGTGTGCCGACAGTCGTTGCGAGAGTACAACTTGAAACACATCACCCGCTAGAATGTATTCTCTGCTCTTTTCAACCGCGTTTTCGAACCCTGTCTGCCCAAAGGCAGATTCGAAATCGACTTCATTCGCTTCCTCTTTCAGCGAAAGTGCCGGACGAGACGGAATTGGTGCCTTCAACTGCTTGGCCAACTCATTCAGGCGGCGAATTCCGGTTTCACGGTTTTCTCCCTGCGTTACATCCACGTAAATTACGATAAATAATCGACCGGATAAATTGTCAAACACAACGACTTCATCCGAAACCATCAGGCAAATGTCGGGAATTTCGTTTTCCTTGGACTTTCGTCCTGCAGCCAGTGTGGGCTCTATGTAACGCACAGTGTCGTATCCAAAATAGCCCACAAGACCGCCGGTGAATTTAGGCATTGCCTCAAAACTCGGCACGCGGAATTTCTCGTGGAACGCTTTGATGTCGGCTAATGGATCTTCGCTTTGCCATTCTTCAACGACAGTATCAGATTTGAGAATTCGGATTGTTTTCTCATAAACTTCCAATCGGGTCGAATTGGGTAACCCAATGATTGAAAATCGTCCCCACTTTTCACCACCCTGTACTGACTCAAGCAAATAAGTAAATGGCTGTCGAGCAAGTTTGCAATATGTGCTGAGTGGTGTATCGAAGTCCGCTAGCACTTCGCGCTGAAATGGAATGTGGGTGTAGCCCTCATCCTTTAGCTGCTTAAACTGTTCTTCTGTTAGCATTTTTTACGACCGTTGTTTGAAGTGCAAGGGTTCTGAAGCAGTAAATGAATTTGCTGACGAATGTCAGCAAATTAAAGGGCATACCCCTTCTACAAATTTGACAGAGATTCGTTCTTCGTTCAAACCCGCCAATCAAGCGGAGGAATTGATTGCATTCCGCATGTCGGAGATGGTTACCCCGTAGTCAGTCGATCCGAATATTGCCGAACCCGCAACGAATGTATCGGCTCCGGCTGCTGCAATCTGAGCAATATTATCAACAGATACACCACCATCAACCTCTAATCGAATAGGTCGGGCAATGGACTCGATCAGACTGCTCACTGCCTGGATTTTATCCAAAACGTAAGGAATGAATTTCTGACCTCCGAACCCAGGATTTACTGACATCAACAGTACCATATCGATTCCGTCCAAAACGTATTCGAGAGCAGATAACGATGTGGACGGATTCAATGCCAAACCAGGCGAGCATCCGTAATCCCGGATCAAGTTAATCGTGCGATCAACATGCTCTGAAGCCTCAGGATGAAACGTAATGGTATCGACCCCTGCTTCGGCCATCTCTCCAATCATTCGATCAACCGGTTTAACCATCAGGTGTGCGTCAAGTGGCGCTTTGATACCAAAATCTCTGAGTGATTTACAAACGACTGGGCCGAATGTCAGGTTTGGAACAAAGTGATTGTCCATCACATCAAGGTGAATCCAATCAGCGCCTGCTGCGATGACTGACTCCACCTCCTCACCCAGTCGAGCAAAATCTGCCGACAGTATCGATGGTGCAATGACGGCATCCATAACGACTTCTTATACGTCTATTGTGGTGCGAGGAAGTAAAACTCGTCCTGCCGATTGATCCTGAGCACGATCAATTCATCTGGATCAGTGATTGCATGTGAAAAATCGTCAACATCCGCGACGGATTGCTGATTGACTTCAACAACTACATCGCCTTCCCGGATTCCCGCACGCCATCCGCGACTGTCTCGCTCAACCGATGCCACAAGAACACCGGAATCCGAGCTTGGTGTATTTTGAAATACAACACCTTCAAGGCGACGGGAAACGTCGACTCCGGCTATTGTCTTTTGCAGGTTATCACCAATCCATCCAGAACCAGACAGAACCTCTCCATTGCGGATGTATTCCACATTCACCGGTTCACCAACCCGGATTAGTGCAATCATCGTCCGTAGTTGTGAACCGTCCGTAACTTTGACACCATTGACTCCGGTCAGAATATCACCTTCCCTCATTCCAGCATGTTCAGCCGCCGAACCAGGCAGTACCTTATTGATCAACACACCTTCAATTCTTTCAAGCTGAAAAGCCTCAGCCATCTCCTGAGTTAATGGCTGAAAATGGACACCTAACACACCACGCTTCACCCGCCCAAACTGGATTAGCTGGTTTGCGACGCTGGCTGCTGTATTGATCGGAATGGCGAACGCGATGCCGACATTTCCTCCGGCTGGTGAAAGGATAGCTGTGTTAATTCCTACGACCTCTCCCCTCAAATTCACTAGTGCGCCACCAGAACTGCCTGGATTGATGGCCGCGTCGGTCTGAATGTATTCTTCATACTGCTCAATTCCGAGACCGCTGCGACCCAGTGCACTGACAATGCCCGAGGTCACCGTTGACGACAACCCGTAATTGTTGCCCAATGCCAGCACAAAGTCTCCGACACGCAATTCATTTGAGTTGCCAAGTTCAATTTCTACGAGATTTGGCAGATCAACTTTCAACAATGCCAAATCCATGTCAGGGTCTGTACCGACGATTTCTGCAATCGAGCTGCGGCCATCAAGTAAAGTAATTTCAACTTCCGCAGAGTCTGTCAGCAGATGATAATTGGTTAGTATGTGCCCCTGCTTTGCATCAATGATGACCCCAGATCCCAGATTAACCGCGCGTCTCCTACTTGGACGATCAGGGGTCCGGAATTCAAAATGACGATTGAAAAATTCATCACCTTCAAAATAATCTCGAAGCTGATCGCGAAATTGATCAAGTGTGGAATTCCCAGATCGGTTGTCCCTGCGTGTCACAGTCGAAATATTAACGATGCTGTGTTCGATTTTTTCAACGACATCCGCCAATGTTGGTAGTTTGTTTCCATCAAAGGCGAAAGGCAGAGCAGATGCGTTACAGACGGACGCAAACATCGCGCAAGACCAAAGCGCGGCCAAAGCAATTGTCTGACTTCGGATACCTTTTCTCATCTCATCACGAAAGTTACTTTCCTAATTGCATCAGTCTGCCGCGGACTTCTTGTGTGTCTGTTAATTTTATCGTCAATTGAAACGAATTAACTCATTGCTGGTGAATTACTGCACCTCTCGCCAGGCAGGGAACATCGGGAAGTAAATTGCAGTACGAATTGGTCTGGAATCCATGCCGGAAACAACAGCCTTGTATTGGGTCAGCTGTTCACGGTAGCGCTCAACTTCCTGTTCAAGAA
>JAJDXD010000130.1 GCA_022823405.1 Gammaproteobacteria bacterium | reverse complement strand
GAAATTGCCGATTCGATCAGCATGCCTGCAATTCAATACACCGAAAAGGCCGCGGAATGTTAGCTGAACTGCTTCTGTACTATTCCGATGTAGTGTCTGGGTTCAATGTGTTCCGGTACCTGACATTTCGAGCTGTTTTGGCGGTGCTGACCTCACTGTTGATCGGTGTTGTCGCATTTACCTACGCTATTCCCAAACTGCAGGAATTGTCAATCAGGGAAGTCATTCGTGATGATGATGTTCCGTTGCACATCGGTAAAGGTGGAACACCAACCATGGGTGGTGTTGTCATTCTATTCTCAGTATTTGTGTCAACTTTGCTGTGGGTTGATCCAACGAATCTGTTTATTTGGCTGGCACTGGCAACAACCGCCATATTTGGGTTGATCGGATTCTTGGACGACTGGCAAAAACTCAAACAGCAGAAAAGCGGAGCGGGATTGTCGGTACGAAAAAAATTGCTTTATCAGGCTATCGCTGCCGCGTTCATCGGAATCATCATATTTAACAGTGCGGAAACCACTGCTCAAACCACCCTTTTGGTACCCGTCTTCAAAGACCTGTTGTTCGAGCTTGGTGTTCTGTTTATTCCATTTGCCATGCTGGTTCTGGTTGGGACTTCAAACGCTGTCAATTTGACCGATGGTTTGGATGGACTGGCCATCATGCCCATCGTACTGGTGGCCGGGGGACTTGGCATTTTTGCCTATGCGACGGGTCACGCAGTGTTTTCAGCATATCTTGGACTGCCATTTATTCAAGGCGTCGGTGAGTTGGTCATATTCTGCGGTTCGCTGGTTGGTGCGGGACTGGCTTTTCTGGTCTTCAACTGCTATCCAGCACAGGTTTTTATGGGTGACACAGGCTCAATGGGGCTTGGAGCCGCAGTTGCCATTGTTGCGGTACTAATTCGACAGGAAATCGTACTGTTCATCATGGGTGGGTTGTTCGTCATTGAAGCGATATCAGTCATGACGCAAGTTGCATCATTCAAACTGCTTGGTCGTCGCATCTGGCTGATGAGCCCGCTACATCATCATTTCGAACAGAAGGGGTGGCCAGAACCGCGCATTACGGTTCGCTTTTGGATTTTTTCACTGGTCATGGTGTTGGCTGGACTGGCAACACTTAAAGTTAGATAAGCACGAGGTGAATTTCATGGAACTACTAAAGAAAAGCGCAAAATCAAATGGTTATACGGGCAACGCTGTTGTAGTTGGCCTTGGCCGAAGTGCAATTGCCTGTGCTACTCACCTGATTGACAACGGCTGGGATGTGGAAATGGCCGAAGTTAAATCTCAGCCAGGACTAGAGAGGAGTGTAAGCTCACTGCTACCAGGTGTGGCAATCAATGCCCCCTTTGAATCCGATTTGTTTGTGGGTAAGGATCTGACGGTATTGAGTTGTACATCAGCACCATCCAATCTGAGAATCGCACGGATGGCGAAAGAATTTGGTGCGGAGGTAATGAACAGTCTGGAGTTGTTTTTTCACTGCGCTGACAAACCGGTCATTTCGATAACCGGGACAAATGGAAAGAGTTCGGTTACGACTCTGGTAGGCAATATTATTTCGCGGTACCGCGGAGTTGTTCAGCTCGGTGGCTGTCGAGGTTATCCGTTTATGGAATTGCTGAAAAAGAGACAGGTGGATGCCTATCTACTGGAACTTTCAGCGCCTCACCTTGAACAGGTTGAACGGATTCAGTCGGATGTTGCAGCGGTTCTCAATGTTTCACCTGACCACCTTGAGCGCTACAAGTCAACCGATGAATGCGTCGGTTCCATCGCAAAACTCATCAACGATGCAAAGATTGCTGTGATCAACCGGGATGATCCGATCGTATCGGATATTGCAACGATAGGTCAGCGCATCACCTTCGGATTGAATTCACCGGAAAGTGAAGGAGACTATGGCGTAGTTGATTTTTCCGGAGTCAACTGGGTGGTACGTGGTGATGACAAATTGCTTAATCTGGATCGATGTCAGCTTTCGGGTGACCATAACGTCCTGAACATTCTGGCAAGCTGTGCCGTCGCCGATGCAGCGGGTTATCCAGTCAAAGCGGTTAGAACGGCAGTTACGAATTTCGAAGGTCTCCCGTATCGTTGCAGCACTGAAGGCGAGTGGAACGGTGTGCGTTGGGTGAATGATGCGCGATCAGCCAATGTGGGAGCTGCTCTGGCGGCAATTCAATCCAACGAAAGGCCGGTGATACTGATCGCAGGTGGATTGAGCAAAGGCGCTGATTTCTCAATGATCCCACAGAATGTCAACGGCAGACTACGCGGTTGCATTTTCTTTGGACGCGACCGACGCGAGATCAGCAAAACATTTGACGTAACTGATAACGTCGCCAAACATCACGTTGAAGACATCTACGATGCGATCAGCGTTGCAAACAGCATGACGAAAGAAGGGGACTGCGTGGTGTTTTCACCTGGATGTGCAAGCAACGATCAGTTCACCGATTTCAAGCATCGAGGAAAGTCTTTCAGTCAGGCACTTCAATTGCAGGTGTTATGAGCAATACTGTAGTACAAGGCACTCAACCACAAGAGAGTGACGTCAAGCCGTCACCAAGAGTTGATTCTGTGCTAATCACCGTCTATCTGGGGCTTGTGATGTTTGGGATGATCGCGGTATATTCCGCGACAATTGCGCAGGCGTTTGACACTGGAGACCACTTTGTCTACCTTCGCAAAAACGCCATCAACATTGCTATCGCATTAACCGGAATGTTTGTTGCCGCCTTCATTCCGCCTAATTTACTGAAACGACTGGCACCACTATTCCTGATTGTCGGAATCGGATTGCTGGCAATCGTACTAGTCCCCTCAATTGGAGTCGAATTGAATGGCAGTAACCGCTGGGTTCGAGTAGGTGGTCGAATCTTTCAGCCATCCGAATTTGCTGAAATACTGTTCCTGATCTATCTCGCCAGATACCTGGCAGTTCGCGATCAGCAATTGAACAGCCTGTCTCGTGATGTACTGCCAATCATCACCATATACCTGGTGTTTGCAGCCTTGCTGACTCTTGAGCCAGATCTTGGCAGTACGGTAGTGCTCGGTGCAGTTTTTTTAGCTGTACTGTATTTGGGCGGACTCAAAATATCCCATATTTCTCTGTTAACCATTTTGTCCATCATCGCTGTTGTCATTCTTATTGTTATTGAGCCATATCGCCTGATACGTGCCATGACCTTTCTGAACCCCTGGGAAGACCCATACAACTCTGGATTTCAATTGGTGCAATCACTGATAGCACTTGGTAGAGGTGAGTGGTTTGGCGTTGGACTTGGTACCAGTGTTCAAAAATTGCATTACCTGCCCTATGCCGGTTCAGATTTTCTGTTCGCGGTCATCGGAGAAGAACTCGGCCTGATGGGATTGCTGACTGTAATGGGCCTTTTTGTTGTCCTGATTTGGAAAATATTTCATATCTCCTGGCTGGCTGCAGCGGTGAATGATACATTCTCAAACCTGCTTGCCAAATCAATTGGTATTTTGATTGCCATTTCCGCCGTGGTGAACATGGGTGTGAATATGGGCATCCTGCCTACAAAGGGTCTTACTTTACCCTTTATGAGTGAAGGCGGATCGAGCCTGATTGCGTATTCCATCGCGATTGGCATCGTGCTCTCCATTCATCGTGAATCCCAACGGAAGTTGAAGCGATGAGTACCGTTGTAATCATGGCCGGTGGTACTGGTGGCCACATCTATCCTGCGCTAGCGGTGGGCACTGAACTTCGTGCACGCGGTGTCAATGTTTACTGGATGGGGGTACGGAGCGGACTTGAAGATCAACTGGCGCGTACAGCAGGATTTGAATTTGACGCAATTCGAGTCAAGGGTCTTTGGGGCAAAGGATTAATGCGTTGGATGACGCTGCCGCTATGGATTTCAATTTCACTTTGGCAAAGTGTTGGCATCATCTTGAACCGTCGTCCGGACCTGATGCTAGGTATGGGTGGATATGTGTGTGGTCCAGGTGGCATGGCTGCTGCAATGCTTCGTAGGCCACTGATCATTCATGAGTCGAATGCGATTGCCGGACTGACCAATCGAATTTTGGCAGTTATGGCGATGCGAGTGCTGAGTGGGGTTGAGAAGTCAGATCTTGGATGTAAGGCCGTGTTTACCGGTACACCGGTACGTGCGGAAATCTTGGCAGCTGCCAAACAAAAACCAGACTTTGAAAACGATCATGGTCAGCCGCTCAAACTGCTGATAATTGGTGGCAGCCAGGGTGCGGACGCATTGAATCAGGCTTTGCCGAAGGCTTTCGCTGGACAGCCTGCAGACCTGCGTCCCAACATTAAACATCAGACCGGCCCTGGACGCACAGATAAGGTTAGAGCGGCCTATCAATCTCTGGGAATCGAGGCTGAGGTCGTAGATTACATCAGTGATATGGCGCAAGCGTATTCCTGGGCTGACATCGTTGTCGCACGAGCTGGAGCGATGACGATCGCCGAGTTGGCAGCGATGGGTTTGGCTGTCGTGCTGGTTCCCATGCCACATGCGGCGCGGGATCATCAGCGCGCCAATGCCGAGGTGCTTATGCGACTGGGAGCAGCAATTGTTTGTTTACAAAATAGTGATTTTGAATCGAAATTGCGCACCGAACTGATGAATCTGATTTCAAATCGGGATCGCGTGCGAGAACTTGCCGAGCGCATTCGAGCCAATGGGCGACCCGATGCAACAAATGCGGTTGTTGAGTGCTGTATGGAAGCACTGGAAACGTGAAACTTACGATAGGTACCGATGGACGGAATTTCTATGGCTGGACTGACTGGTGAACTGCGAAAGGATGAGCCAATGAGTCGTCATACAAGTTGGCGAACAGGCGGCACCGTCAGATGGCATTACACGCCTGATGGCGTATCCGATCTTGGCGAGTTTCTGAGAAGAGTGCCTCAAGAAACAGAAGTTTCCTGGTGCGGTCTGGGAAGCAATATGCTTGTTCGGGATGGGGGATTTGATGGTGTGATAATCTCCACACACAAGGGCCTCAAGAAACTGCGACAAACCGGAAGTCGAAGCATCTATGCCGAAGCTGGAGTGCCGGGTGCAAAGCTGGCAAAGTTTGCTGCAAAAAATGCATTGTGCGGCACCGAATTCATGGTCGGTATTCCGGGAACCATCGGAGGCGCGTTGGCTATGAATGCTGGATGTTTTGGATCCGAGACCTGGCAGGTGGTTCACCATGCAGACACGATCAGCCGTCAGGGCGAGACAGTTAGACGAAGCGCCGATCAGGTTTCGTGGGGATATCGGTCAGTCGAAATTGAGGATTCCGAATGGTTTGTCGGCGCTGAATTTGAACTGTCACCCTGTCAGACGGATGACGGGCGTAAAAAAATTCGTCAATTCCTGAAACAGAGAGCGGCAACCCAGCCGGTTCAGACGGCAAACGCAGGCAGCGTATTCAGAAATCCGAAGGAAGATTTTGCTGCACGGCTGATTGAAACAGCCGGATTGAAAGGTTACACAAATGGTGCGGCCCGGGTGTCTCCGGTGCATGCAAATTTCATTGAGAACACCGGGCATGCCAGTGCAAATGACATCGAATCACTGATTGCTTACATAAAGAACCGTGTCCATGAGGTGCACGGAATTCAACTTGAACTTGAAGTCAGAATTATTGGAAAAGGAGCATCGTTATGAAATCTGTGTACAGTCCCTACAGACATTCCAGACTCGAAGGAAGGTCCGTTCGAAAGCCCAACTCAGTGAAATCACCAAGATTCAGCCGCAAAGGCACTTATCTGTTTGCCACCATGCTGAGCGTCGCAATGGTATTTGCGTTCTGTGTTGATTTTGTTCTACAGGGACAGCGTTTTCCTACGAAGTATATCGATGTGATAGGAGACCACGCTAAATCCACGACAGATCAGATAGTTAAAGCAGTTGCGGAGGTTTCCACCGGAAATATCCTGCTCGTGGATATTGCGAAAGCAGCAGAAGCGGCACAGTCCTTTTCCTGGGTGGAAAACGCCACCATACGTCGCAAGTGGCCGGACACTCTGGAAATCCAGATCAACACCCGTAAAGTTCAGGCCCGCTGGGGAGATGATGAATATCTTGATCAGTTCGGTACACCGTTTACCATGCCAATTGAAGTCACTCAGATGTTGCCCATGCTAAGCGGTCCCAGAAGAGCTGCGCCGGAAATTCTGGAAGCGTACGACAGTTGGAAGGAACCTGCCAAAAAAGTCGGTCTTGAAATCAAGTCGATCAAGCTGTCTGGTCAAGGCAGTTGGGAGGTACTTGTCAGCCCGCTTGGCAGCACCGGCACACTTGAACAAGTCGCCAGCGAGCCAGAACCAATCAGGGTAATCATGGGAAGCACCGAAGTGAAAGATAGATCAAACCGTTTTCTCAAGTTGTACGCTGACATTTTTCGACCGGTATCGGAAATGGTTGCAACTGTTGACTTACGCTATCGGGATGGAGTGTCAGTGACATGGAAGGGAACACCTCCGAAAATTCAGGGAACCCAGACCATTTTGAATAGCGAAAACATTAAATCATGAGAACAAAAAGACAAAACATTCAAGACCACACCATTGTAGGGCTGGATATCGGAACTGCAACCGTAACCTTTGTTGTGTGCACGCAGCATGACGAGGGAATTGAAGTCATTGGTATTGGCGAGAGCCCGACAGAGGGTATGCAGCGCGGCATGGTGTCCAACATTGAAGCGCTGGTTGAGTCTATTGAGAGCGCTAAGGCGAAAGCATCGAGCATGTGTATGCGCGAAATTGACAGGGTGATGGTCGGCATCACAGGTTCTCACATTCGGGGAACCAACTCAACTGGAGTTGTCGCAATTCGGGGTAATGAAGTAACAATCGATGACATTGATCGAGTTACGGAAGCTGCACAAGCCGTGCCGATCTCAAGTGGTGAAAAACTGCTCCATATCCTGTCGCAGCAGTACATCGTTGATGGTCAGACAGGCATCCGGCACCCACTTGGAATGTGTGGTGTCCGGCTGGAAGCAAATGCTCATGTGGTCACTGGCAGTGTGAGTTCGATCGAAAACCTTTTCAAGTGTGTTCGGTCGTGCAACCTTCAGGTGGACAACGTCATCATTAATCATATTGCTTCTGGTCAGGCAGTACTGTCTGAGGACGAGAAGGCGCTGGGTGTTGCTTTGCTGGACATTGGCCACGGTACAACAGACTTTGCAGTCTATAGCGAAGGGTCCATTGTCCACTCCGCAACCTTTACGACTGCGGGATCAATGATTACACAGGACATTGCGGTCCATTTGCACACGTCGCAACAGGAAGCCAATCGCATCAAGCAAACTTACGGTGGTGCCTATACGAGTTCGGTCGACTACAGCGAATCATTTGAATTGACGGTTATCGGTGAACAACGCGCGAGGCAAGCCAGCCGTAAATACCTTGTCGAGGTAATTGAAGCACGATTGACTGAAATCTTTCGTTTGGTGAAAGAAGAACTGGAACAATCTGGGAAAATTGATCTGATTCGTTCAGGACTGGTTCTGACCGGTGGCACCTCCAAGCTCATTGACATTGAAAAACTGGCCACTACGATTTTGGGAATTCCAGTACGGCTGGGTACGACAAATTACACAGGAGAGATGTGTGAACTAGTCGGTGACCCATCGTTCGCGACTGGACTGGGTCTATGTGAGTATGGCTCCTTGATTGAGGAGATGGAAACTGATTTGATTGGCCAAAGAAATATCAAAAATCTGCCCGGAAACACGGCAAGCAGGGCAGTGAGTTTTATACGAAAGCTGTTCATGCGAGAGGATCATGACCTGTTGCAGCCACATGCATAACCAATTTACATGGTGCTCCGCGGTAGTTTGACGGAGTCGACAGTGTGAGGTTAGTGAGACGACAAGTGAATTAACAAGGTTTTTACAAAAAGGGGATCTTAACAATGGAATTTACAAAAAAGAGATTTGTACTACAAACGCAAAATGAGATTCATCATGACGCCAGGATCAAGGTTGTTGGAATCGGTGGCGGCGGTAGCAATGCTGTCGATTACATGATTCCAGAACTGATTGAAGATGTTGAGTGTTATGTTGCAAATACTGATGCTCAAGCATTGGCGAAGTCGAAGACCGCCAATAAACTGCAATTTGGCACCAGCACAACCAAGGGACGAGGTGCGGGGTTTAATCCGCAACGAGGCCGCGAGGCGGCAATGGAAGATTGCCAAAACTTTATCGACTTTCTTGGTGAAGCCGAAATGGTGTTCATCACCGCCGGTTTGGGTGGTGGTACCGGTACCGGCGCTGCACCGGTATTTGCTCGGGCAATCAAGGAACTCGACCCAGAGATACTCGTCGTTGCAGTCGTAACGATCCCATTTTCTTTCGAAGGTGCGCGTCGCATGGAGTATGCTCAGGCTGGTGCGAGTGAACTGAGAGATTCAGTTGACTCAATCATCACCATTGCCAATGACAAAATTTTGTTGGGCGATATTCCTTTGTCTGATGCTTACGGATCTGCGAACAATGTACTGTTGAGCGCAGTACGGGGCATATCAGATTTAATTGTTCGTACCGGATTTATCAATGTTGATTTCGCGGACGTGAAAACAATCATGTCAGAAGAAGGATTGGTGATAATGGCGCACGGCAGTGCCAGCGGTGAAGATCGGGCACAAAAAGTGGCACAAAGCGTTTTGAGCCACCCGTTGCTGGAAGGTATCGATCTGTCCAATGCGCAGGGACTTTTAGTCAACGTGACTGCGAGTTCGAATATTTCAGCCAATGAATACAAGCAAATCGGAGAATTGATTCAGAACGCTGCATCAAATGCCGAGTCGATTGTTTCAGGTTTGGTCTTTGATGATGAAGTTGGTGACGAAATTCGAGTCACGATCGTAGCCAGTGGGCTGACGCTGCCCGAAGATGGAAGTCTTAGTGTAACGGAGAACGCGGAGCAGCACGAAGAATTATCGATAGGTGAGATGCGTGATGAGTTCGACCACTTGCACATGGAAAGTGAAGCAGCTGAAGAGGAAGCTGTGACAAGTCCGTTTATTGACGAAGCCGAAGATGATCAGGAAGAATATTTGCTGGAGATGAGCCACGTGCCAAGCATCTTGAAAAATCGTGGAAATTTAAGACCCGAAAAGCAATTGAACGGATCGGCAGGAACATAATAGTCATTGAAATTCAGCAAAGCATAATTCGGTACAATTCGCCCAGAAAATACGAACTTGAGCGACTTTGAGCAGAATCAATGAGAGGATTGCGATAACCTGCGATTGTTTTGTCGATACAATATCGCAGATTCAGTTACTTATTGGTGGATGAGAATCGTTGGGCATTCGAAAATATTGAAATCGATACAGTATTTCAAATTAATTTGTGCTCCATGGTTATCTATGGTAACTGTACTGAGTCGGTTGCCGAAAAATAAAAAACCGCATAATTGTAAAAAGAAAAATCTACAATGTGTTGGAATTTGTATACAATATATATATCTCGGACTAGGAACATATCTGGTATATAAAGTATGATCAGACAGAGAACCTTAAAAAATGAAATAACAGGCGCAGGTGTCGGACTTCATAAAGGCGTGAAGATTCAGATGAAACTAAAACCTGCACCAGTTAATACAGGAATTGTATTTAGGAGGACTGATCTCAATCCAGTTGTAGAGATTCCAGCGTGTGTCGAAAATGTTTCCTGTACCCGGTTATCTACCACGATTGGTGTCAATGGTGCCGAGGTTTCTACAGTCGAACATTTAATGTCAGCGTTTGCTGGTTTGGGCGTTGACAATGCTTATGTTGATGTGACAGCGGGTGAAGTCCCAATTATGGACGGTAGTTCGCATCCTTTCGTGTTTTTGATGGAAGCAGGTGGCCTTGAACTGCAATCCGCTCCCAAGAAGTTCATTCGCATCAAAAGAGCCGTGACCGTTCAGGAAGGCGATATGTGGGTAAAATTAGAGCCCTACCACGGATTTAAAATTTCTTTTACCATCGACTTTGACCACCCAGTGATCAAAAACTCCAATCAGAGAGTCGAGGTTGACTTTGCGACTGCATCCTACAAAAACTATATTTCGCGAGCCCGAACGTTTGGGTTTGTGTCCGAGTTAGAAAATTTACACTCAAAGGGTTTGGCTCGAGGCGCTAGCATCAGAAATGCGGTTGTGATGAATGATTACCATGTGATGAACGAAGATCAGTTACGCTACGAAGATGAGTGTGCCCGTCACAAAGTACTTGACGCAATAGGAGATATTTATCTTTTAGGTCATCCCCTAATTGGTTCCTTTTCTGCTCACAAGTCAGGTCACTATTTGAACAATCAACTGTTGGTTGCCCTGAAGCAGGACGAAACTGCTTGGGAACTGATTGATTACGAACGATACGAAGATATGCCGTCATCAATTCTTCGGCTGGATCCGGCAATCGCCTAGAGTTAATTCAATTTCAACCAAAAAAAACCGCTTCTTTGAAGCGGTTTTTTTTGTATTACGGTGCTCGCAATTTAGCAGCACACAATTTTTTGGGAGAATCGTGTTGTATTGCCCACGACAATTGAAGTAAAAATGTTATATTCAAATTAATCTAATTCGTCTAAATCAGGAAATTGATATGAGTGCAGAAAAAAGTAACAAATCAACTCCGGAAAATTCACGTAAGCGTGTAAAAAAATCAGTATATGAGAGCGAACTGTTTCGAATGCAGTTG
>JAJDXD010000044.1 GCA_022823405.1 Gammaproteobacteria bacterium | reverse complement strand
TCTCGACTTTCAAATCCAATTACGTTATCGTTACTCATAGTGGCGTACCTCTCTGGTTGGTTGTAAAAATGCTTTCTACATTTAACCAGATACGCCGCTTTTTTTTCAACCCCCGTCACGCACTACTTTTGGGCATAACTCGGAGGTTATGTACAAAGACATAACTTTGGAAACATTAAATGACGAAGATTTTATTCGTAAGATCAAGAATAAATTCAGGTATCACAAATGGGATAAACTTTACGATGATTATCTTGCGGTGAAACAAAAGGAAAGCTTCAATTCAAGGGAGTGTTAACGTCACTCAGTCTTGGGTATAAATCGCTCTGTTGCACGAGCTTATTCATCCAAGACGTTTTTACCTGCCTACTCCAATCACTGCCTCCCGTTCGATTCATTTGATCAGGGAAGGGAGCCTGCTCATGCACGTCGATGAAACAAACTTCTTCAGGAACAATCAACTTTCACCAAAACCAGTTATTTTAGTCTCTATGAACCAGAGTTGACCTCAAAACAATTGCCAGACTGTTCAGTGATTAGACACAATCTCTATCGTTCATCCCATTACCTTGTTCCAGTCTATCTCGTAACCGGCCGATTTTAGCTCTCGGGCTAGTTTTGGACGCCATGCATCTCCATCATCGAACGGCGTGTATATTACACCCACATAGTCGGAAGGTATTTCCACTTTTTCCTTCAAGAGTGCTATCACTCTTTCTCGACCAAGACACCCAAGGAAATAACCGAGTTCAAGTATTACGTTTTGACGTGCTCGAGGTTGTTCTTCGGACTCTGATTTCCCTCGTCCCAAATCATCTGGCGTGAGCAGCACAACAGCACAGCCTACGTCTCCATTCGCAATGAGTTTTTCAATGACTGTTCTACCACGATTTGCTTGCTCGTGCAAAATCACTGGTTCGAATCCAATACTTGTAATAAACCGCGCGACAGTTTCTCTGGCTGCTTCATCATGCCCGTGAACAATGAATATGTGATTAAGGTCGGGCTGCTGTGTTCCGACTCTCATCAATCTTGGAGTATTCTGTCTCACATATGCCGCAAAGTCCCGATTAAAGGGAATAATGACAGATGAAATTAATTTTCGTATGGAGTCGATAAATTTTGGTGTGCCACCATAGTAGTATGTGAACGCAAAATTAAGGAACCATGTTTGACTGTTAGCACTGCGCTCAATTATCACAATTGACAATCCGAGTTCTTCCTCACGGTCGGTTGGCCAATCGAGGCTGGCACTACCGACCATACTTCCGCCTTTGTTTGCACTGCCAAGAAATTCTTCAAAATCCACGTTCGCCTTTAGTGTATCTGTGATTGGTTTCAAATCATCGGACACTAGCAAGTTGGCAATTCGCTTTAGGGGACGGACGTATGTGTTGTAATCGGCCGACTGGAGATCAAGAACGGCATTGTTAATTTCGTGAAGGTCTGAACCAATTGTCACTAATCATCATCTCCATTAAGACGAGCGGCATTTGCATTTTCGAGAACTTGATTGCGGAACTCTTCCTTGATATCCTCTGCGATCGTCGCTATCAATTCGTTATTTGAGTAACTAGCTAGTCGTTCGTCCACTACCGCATTAATCTGCTGAATGGCAAGGTCAATGCTTTGGGGATCCTGTGAATTGAAAGAGACGTTTGCGATCTCGCCTTCTAATTCCGAAAGCGCCTTTTCTAATTCACTCAATTCTTGGGCTAATGAATCAAGCCCTTCCATTTCAATCTCTATGTGCATATTCTAAGAAACTATTGAAAGAAGTGTGTTACGGTTTCTGGCTGTTAAACAGCCACCTGATTGTTCAACTGTATTACGTCAAATCAATCTTTAATTTTACCCCTTCATTCCCTTAGTCTAATCACTAGGTTCCTTCTGCATCTCACGCATTAGTTCTTTAGCAGGTCGGATGCAATTGGTTAGAATATCTAGGGCAAATCGTGGCGGGCCAGATCGCTGACACTCGACTGCTAGGAAGTCTTTTGTTAATTCCTGCGCGTCATACGACGATGTCGTCATTAGCAGACGTATCGACGATGCTCGAATACTTGGTTCATCATGGTTCGTCGCAAGTTGCACTATTGCATCCACTGTTTTGGAATCTCGCTCCAACCTTGCTCGAAAAGCTTCCAATGCCTCTTGGGGGAAGTCCCACGGACTGGCGGTGAGCCTCGTTACGAAGTGACCAAATGCGTTCGCAACCTGTTCGGGAGTACCCTGTGCACTGATAAGCCAAAGATCGACGCATGTTAACATTTGGTGTGAGTGTTCCTTTATGAGATTTCGATATTCTCTGACAACAATTTCATGATCCGGCCATTTAGTTGCCAATCCGACGATTGCACCACCTTGCGTCTGCAAGCGTTCACTGGCATCGACTATTGCAGAGATCGCTGAAGAGTCTTCGAAAAATGCAGTAGCCAAGAACTTCGAAGCCATAACTACAGAACGAGTATTGTCTAAAGGGCTTGCTTGCTGATCATTTGGCTCTCCAGTCAGAATTCGCATGCAGCAATCGAATAGAAGCGAGCTTCGTGGTTTAAACTGCGACAAGGCTTGCAGCGCAGGTGCTTCAAGTATCACTGAAGAGTCGTTACAGTATTCAAAAAATGCTGACCTGAGTCGGGGCGAACGGCTAAGGTACGGAGAAAATGACCGCCAGAAGTAAGAACGACCATCGCTCCACTTATTTAATCGATTTATCAACGATTCGCCCATTGTCGATTCGAGCATTTCCCATTTTTCCGCTACAAGTTCAAGAACCGGCGCATAGTCTTTGAATCGGTCAACCACATCAATGCGAAGAGCGTCCTCCTTGTGTGTATCCTTGGCATCTGCAAATACATCGATGCGCCCCAAAGCCAACAGACCTCCGAAAGCTGCAACACGAATCACGTCATAGTTGGGTCCAACCGCCTGGAGTTGTTTGCGTAACAATTCTGTTCGCTCCTCGACCGAATCTGGAGTTGTAAGCGCCGCATAGGAAAGCCCGATTGTCGCTTGTACCATGGTATGTTCGTCTGAATCTAATTCTGACTGGTTTAAGACTAGTGCTAATGCACTGTCATCGAAGCGTTGTGTTGCTCGTCTTGCAATAAATTGACGAAACAATTTAGGCAGTGGTGTTGCACGTTTCAGTAACAATGACGCAATTTCTGCATCATCTCTGTAAACGCTTGCCATTTCTCCCAGCGGAGGGGATGGTTCGTGTATGCGCCTCAAGGCGAATTCTCGAATTCTCGGGTCCGCGTGAAACCGAGTAATCAGCGCACCGTCATTCGTAAAACTACCCCTACGCTTACTAACATGAGGCAGAATAGCGGACACCGCTTGGGCATCATCAATGTCATCGCCCAAAGCGACAAACCCCAAAATAACGAAGTCGAGACGTTTAACTGTTTTCAGATGACAAATCTCTACAAGTAGTTCGAAGCTCTCACCGGGAGACCCCACGATTTCTGGAATGTGATGAGCAATGTGTTGCCGATCCTCTGCTGATCCCCGAGCAAGAGGTTTTAGGAGGTTCGCAACCTCAGGGTCATCGATACCCCAACCGCGGAGCAGTCCCCAGACTTGCCAGAATCGAAAAATTCCCGCTTCGTCTAGCTGGCTCATCATTACTTGCTTGGCCGTATTACTTTTTACGACTGGTGCCAACTGCGCAACAGAATGGTCAAATATCGACAGATCTTTCTGAGAAAAATATTTGTTGACTGCTGCTCGTACGTTCGCATGTTCTACGATTATTGGTTCTAACAGCGAATAATCGGACATCCTCACTGTACTGAGCGGAAGGAGACCACGATTTGTGATTTCGTTTTCTATCCATCGTGGCACACGAGGGTTCTCTTTGTGGAGCCGCATCAGAATGGACAGACCTTCATCATACCTAATGTCGTATTTCGAAGGGCCAGATACACCAACTGCCGCCCAGCATGCATTCTGTAATTCACTGTCGTTTCCCCACGTCGCGACGAGGGCTTCGATAATCTCCTCGTGAAGGCCGTAACTAAACGTATTCCAACCTGCACTTAGAGCAGACAATAGCGAGTCTCTTCCCAAGTTCCCTCGACGACCACGTCGGTATAACTCAAGTGCGGCTATGGATCGCAGTTGAGTGCTTGGAGATTGATCAGCTTCTTTCAACCAATCTTCGAGACCATCAATAGATGGCCAACCACGGTTCAGGGCATGGAGCGTTGCTGCCGTAACCCATGGGTTAGCGGCTCTGTGAATGAGTTTGATCAACTCATCGCTCACCTCCATACTCCCCCCAAACACCTTCGCAAGACTTGCTGCCGCAGCCAACTGGGACCTATCTCCCTGGAGCGCGAGTTGAAGCGTTCGCGCAAGTTCATTCGATGCGGGCCAGTTACCCAATTCCGTATATAGGGACTCGTCCCAGTGACTAACATCAGGGCACCACCTCGCGAGTCGGTTAACAATTTCCTCACCTATAGGACCAGCACGGGGCCCATCTAGCGCAAGACCCAGTAATTCGAGCCTTTCAGCGTCATTAGTCCCTTCTTCGATTTGATTCAAGGAATCAAAACCCACTGCTCGACCGACGGTTCCCGACAAAGATGCTGTCGCAAACGCACAATCCGCTAGGAGCAACCTTCGGTCAATTGAATCTACCGATTTTTTGTCCTTTTCCTGAATCGCTTTAAGGATATCTTCAATTTCATTCTTTCGATTCATGGACTGAATCAGCGTGAGTATCGTGCCGCGCCAACGAGGTTCATCAGCATGGTCAGTGACAAAGTTGGTCTGGTCCACCAAGGGCCAAGTTGCAAGCTCACGCCCAGCCAAATATTCACGAAACGCCGCATGGCAGAATGCGATCTCATTTGGCCCATTCTCAACCAACAAACCCGACGTGTCAGCGTTGACGTTAACCAATTCTCCTGCACCGTTTCGCGCTTTCTCCAATGACCATCCCGGTCCGGAATCCGAATCATTGAGAAAATTCTGTACAATCTTCCGCGCGTTATCGCGATCTATACCGGCTTCTGTGCCTGCGATCTGCATTTTAAAAGCCAACTTCCCAAGAGCTTCCCGCCGAACATCATCTGTCGAGAACGTATGGCTTCTGGATTCCACTTCAGAAGCTGCCGTTGCACGTCTACTCGGATGCACATCCAACAGGATCTCAATTAGTTTCTGAAACAAATCAAATCGCGTCTTCGGAAGGATGATTTGCCGCGCCGCCACCGAGAGCAACCCGTACAGCAGCAGCGGATTGCCTGCTAAAGACTGCAGGCGACCATTACGTTCAAGTTGTTGGAAGAATTGTTCGACACGAAGCTCGATTGGTACCGTTACTTCTTCTTGCTCGCTTAGCAACTTTGTGACGAGATCGCGTTGCTGGTGTGGCAGCAACTCGGTTAACCGCGCTGTTTCCCAGTTACCGACAGTCGGTACCAGACGACGAATGCCAGCAGGTCTCGACGTCATGATGGTATGAACATTGTGAGTTCGAACGAACGACTCGATCGTGACTAGCGTTGTTCGTGCAGCTTGCTCATCGCTGTACTCATCCAGACCGTCAATCAATAGAAGAAGTCTCTCGTCGTACAGTGCTTCAATTAACGACTCTTCAAATTTGCTCTGTGGAAAGAAAGCCCCGAATGTCTCACGGATTACCTCGTGCAATCCCACCTCCCGATTCTGCTTCATTGCGAGACGGCTCCAAAGTGCAAAAGGAATAAGCAATGGAATCCGTGCTCCAAACCTCTCAGTAACTTTTGAAAAATAATCTGGAGTGCTTGCCAATTCGAGCGCTAAGCAACGTAAAACCGTGCTTTTGCCCGAACCAGGCGCACCCAAAATCAGCAACGAGTGATCACCTTGTAAAAACCAATCTTCAAACGTAACGGTAGGTGTCTCCAACCGCTCTGTCTCAAGTTTGGTGAGATCAGAAGACTCCACTAGATCGCTGTATTCATCGAATTTCAAAGTATGATCATCCTGAACTGCCGAAACTTGAGACCGGTCTGTTGATTCTAGAGATGGCTCCACAAAAAGGTTGATAGGATCAACATTGGGTAGGACAAAGCGTTTGCGGATTTTGCACGAAATTGCCTGCCCGGGTTCGAATGTCAATCCAGGGTCTAGCTGGTGGATTCGGGCTTCGTAAAATTCTGCAAGTCGCACTCTTAGGGATAGAACGCGTGTGGTATCTAGAGGTCTCCTCAGACTCGCAGCGGCTTCTTCGCCCGCAAATGCAATTAACCACTCTCGCCCGAAAAAGTCGTCGATAATCTCCGGATATTCTCTTAACTTCTCGCTGAATAGTTGACCATCTACGGCTTCAAACACTATCCCCTTTTTTTGGAGATCGAGAGCGTGCTTCTCGATTGTATCCTGTAAATTGGTGTCTTGAAAGCTTGCATTACTACATAAAATAAATCGCACAGAGGATTCAACCCATTTACCATTCAAGAACTCATCGACCGCTTCCGAGATTTGTGATGCGGTTACTTCCTTGCGGTTCTTTGCTTGCCAACAAACGTATCTACCGCCACTCAAGCGAGCGAAAATATCGATACCATTCTGAGATTGACCGGATCGGCCGTACGTAGCACAGTACTCTACATCACAGTTTTTGCTCGCCAAGCGGTAAACGAGTTTCTCAAAATTTTGCCAAGAAAGTCGGTGGAAAGGCAGTTCTTGAATTCGGGTAAATACCGGCTTCGAATCGACGAGCGAATCCGGCGGGGCCAGCAGATGCTTTGGTACAACATTGGCCTCTAGATTAACTTTCCTATTCTGCATAGCTCAGTTATTCTAGATCCTATTTTTCATCCTCGCACCGTACTGTCGCGGGTTCGGGCCATTGGTTCCAGATATGATCGAGTATCTAGGAAATTTCAAGCAAATGTACGATTAACATTTACGTACGATATTCGAACTATCCGAAAATAACAAATTTGTATTTGTACTGTCCCAACATTGTAACCACGGATAAGTTATGTGTCAGTGCAGTTGCAACGATTTGCTTCCTTGTGTATGCTGATGGTGAGGCACAATCAGAAGACTTCACACCAGCGCTTCGAGTTCAGTGAAAGAAAATAGTTGATTGCGATACTGTGTCTTGACTTCCACAAGGCATGTTTCTAGCAGGTTTGCTTGCTCATGATTACCACAATGCCGGAACCATTCAACGCCGCGTCTCAACTCTCCAATGGTTGTGACGCTCAGAAAATATTATCTTATTGATAAATAAGGAAAATTAGTAGTTGGATTTGCTTGATGGGTGTTTGATAGAGCTCTGATAGTCAGACGCGTTTTCTGATTTGAACACGATACTACCGAGATAGAGGGTTGTGGGCTACATCGATTTTCTCGCAAGTTTAGTGGTGAATTTTTTGCTGCTAGCAGATTTGTATTGTGTAAAAACTAAATTTGGACAGTGAGTGAGTTTAAGTTCGGAGTGTTGGCCGCCGAATTATTTGAACAATTTCTGTGCAAGGTTATTTTGTAATAGGGTCGCTGGAATAGACGACAATCAATTCAAGTTGTGACGATTGACGACTAGATCAAATCGTCCACGGTGATACCGAGGGTAGTCGCAATGCGTTTTAGAGCTTTAACTGAACCGGGTTTCTTTCCAGTCTCAATATCAGACAGGTAGGACTGGGCGATACTGCTTTGAGTTGCAAGGCTGCTTGCGGTCATACCGCGATACTCACGCCATACGCGAACAGGATGTACACCGGCAGCAATGCGTTCAGCGAGTGCAAAAGGTACCAATTCCTCATCTGAGTCTTCCAATACGCGACGGGCAATAGCGATGTCCATCTCGTCCTCGTCAACGACATCTCGTAAAGCTTCAAATTCTTCGCGGGGTACGACGGTGTATTCCTTACCATCGAATGTGAGTGTTTGATAATTTTTGTTGGTGTTCATCTATATGCACGTCCACGTGGAAGTATGTTGATGACAGTCATTTTTCTAGATTCGTTGTCGATAGTGTAGAGTACTCGCCAATCACCAATTCGCAGGCGTAAAATACCACTTCTTCGCAGAGATTTGATATTGTTGTTCGGAGCGTATGGATCAATAGCTACCTGGTGAATCTTCCTTATCACTGTTTGTTTAGTGTTACTGGGTATTCGATTAAGTTGTCGCATTGCCGATTTCGTAATATCAATCGTGAACATGTGTATAGTATATCTAAAAGATTAATATATGGAAAATACATTATAACTAATAGAGAACTATGAACCTGCCCCGATTTGATAACAAATTGTGCGAATGGTGCATAGTTTTGCATTTCCCATCGGATATGGAACAGAGCATGGTACCAGTGCCCCGTACTTAATCAAGTAAGGTGATGTCAAATTTACTACCGTATCTTGAATAGTCTCACGAACTGATACCACACTCGATTCTGACCACTGGTATGTCAATCAATTATTCAATGAAGGCAGAAATTTTGGCAAATACTCAGTATTGCAAAGCCGCAGTAAAAAAAAGGTTGCTCAATGACACGACAGTCCAAAAATGGTGTTTGACTACATCATCGTAGGTGCTGGATCAGCGGGTTCGGTACTGGCCGAAAGACTGAGTTCAGATACCAAAAATCGGGTCTTGCTGCTTGAAGCAGGCCCAGACAACAAGGCGCTGTCGTTGAAAATACCCGCAGCGATGCTGGCTAATCTCAACAGTACAAAGCATAACTGGAGGTTTTTTGGCGAACCGGAGCCTGAATTAAATGGTCGCCAACTACAGCATGACCGGGGTAAAACGCTGGGCGGTTCTTCATCGATCAACGGGATGATTTTCATTCGCGGCCATGCGAAAGACTTTGACAACTGGCAGCATGCTGGATGCGAAGATTGGGGTTACGCAAACGTATTGCCATACTTCAAACGATTGGAAACCTATTCCGGTGGTGAGAACGAGTATCGTGGAGGAAGTGGACCTTTACAGGTTCATCGTCCTATCCCGAATAATCCGCTCTTTTATGCCTTTCTGAAGTCCGGGGAACAGGCAGGCTATCCTCTTACCGATGACATCAACGGCTACACGCAAGAGGGATTTGGCCTACTGGATTCCTCTATCTTTCGCGGCGAACGTTGGAGTACCGCACGTGCCTATCTCGAACGTGTCCGTACCCGTTCCAATGTAACCATACTGGCCGAAGCACACGTACAGAAAATTAACTTTGAAGGTGGCCGTGCAACTGGGGTGACATATCATCAGTACGGTCAAAGCAAGACTGTTCAGGCGCATAATGAAGTCATACTTTCTGCCGGTGCTGTCGGTACGCCGCACATACTGATGCTTTCGGGAATTGGGCCGGCTACGCATCTTCAGGAAACTGGCATTGATGTAATAAGTAACCTGCCCGGTGTCGGACAGAACCTGAACGACCATCCTGATTTTGTTGTGCAGTACGAGTGCCTTAAGCCTGTCTCTATTTGGCCGAAAACCAGACTCGTTGGGCGCACCTTATCTGGTTTACGCTGGCTGTTGACAAGACGAGGCACATGTGCATCCAACCAATTCGATGTGGTCGCTTGTATCCGCTCCGCTCCTGGGGTTGAGTATCCAGATCTTCAACTTACGATTACACCCATTGCTGTGGATAATCAGACCTGGAATCCGATCCCGAGGCATGCTTTCCAGATTCACGTTGGCCTGATGCGAGCGTACAGCCGAGGCAGAATTGAGCTCAGAAATTCTGACCCGTTCAGCCCTCCGCGCATTTTGGTAAATTACATGAAGGACCCCCGCGACAGGGATATGATGCGGAAAGGAATTCGCCTGGTGCGTGAACTCGTCGAACAGCCGGCATTCAGTGAATTATGCGGAAGGGAGATATTTCCAGGTGTCAATGCGCAAAGTAACGTAGATCTTGACAGCTTCATTGATTCACATTGCAATACTCAATGGCATTTGTCTTGTACCGCGAGAATGGGTACCAAAGAGGACAAAGGGGCGGTCGTCGATAGCCAGGGTAGGGTACATGGTCAACAGAGTCTGCGCGTAGTAGATGCATCGATAATGCCGTGCGTGACAAACGGTAACACAAATTGCCCCACCATCATGATTGCGGAAAAGATTAGTGACGCGATTTTGGGTATTGAGCCATTGCCGGTTAACAAAGCTGAAGTATGGCAGAATCCAGACTATTCCACCAGTCAGCGATAACAAACATTCACAGCATAGAGGAGAAACATCATTGGGTAAGTAGCGGTCGGAAGCGGTAATCTGGATCGATTCGAGGTATTCTGCGATGCAATTTCAGTACCGAACGGTCCAATTCAGGTGTATAGAATTGAAAGCTACATTGCTATTTGCCTGAGATTAATCCCGAGACAATAAATTTCTATGTAACATTATCCTAAGACGGAGGTCAACCTAAGGAATTGGAACCATGATCACATTTACTGCGCTTATGATTCAGGCACTCGATCAGTCTCTTGTTTAGCAACGTAAATGTTCTAATCTGTCGAAGTCAGAAATGTTCGTTCCTACATACATCATTTAGTCCAGAAGAGGTGGACTGAATCCTATCTTTTCCATATAAGTTATTTTAATAACAGTTAAACCTGGAGAAAATTAATGAAAAAAATTCTACTCACTGTGAGCATTTTTATGTGCTTTCTGAGCAGCGGAACTTCTCTAGCGGACGAAGCAATGCAGAAGGAAAAAATCGTTTCGAAACACATGGTTGCGCAGGCAATTCTGACAGCTCACTACATTGATGCCGCGCTGAAAGCGGGAATGGACACTGCCGCGATAAATGCGACACTAGCCAGTGTAGCTGAACAATCGGTTATTTCAGAATTCTGGATCAGTGATGAACAGGGTAATATAGAGTTCACCAATATCGATGGAATATCATTCAGGTTTCCGACCGATCCTGAAGCTGATTCCCAGGCAGCACCGTTTGCCGCTCTTCTTAGAGGTGTCGAAACCGTAGTTGTTCAGAAAACTCAACCGCGCGAATTTGACGATGCGTTGTTTAAATATGTTGGCGTTGCAGGCGTTGACAAGTTACGCATAGTCCAAGTTGGGATATCTGATTCGGAGATGACTGAGCAATAGTATGTCGGTAATCTTGATGACCGAATAATCTCAAATTATCACAAGCAAAGTTTTCTACTAACTGACTAAGATCTCAGAAAATCAGTCGTGTTGAGTGCTTAATTGACAATAGTTATTCGTATATGAATTTCCTTTTGATCGAGGCGATGGTTGAGACCCACTGGGCACATAACAGGCGTCATATCATGAATGTATCTTGTGCTATACTCTTGCTTTCGGATTGAATTTCCTGATCAGTGTAATTAAGGGTTTCCACAACTCTATTTTCTCAATCAAATTTTTTATGTGAGGATATGAAATGAAAGAAAAAATGAATCGTCGCCGATTTCTGAAAGGTTCGGCATTAGCTGCTACAGCGACAGCAGGCACGCTCGCTGCTCCTGCTGTTGTAAAAGCTCAACCAACAGTGCTGAAAATGCAAGCCGCATGGGGCGGTGGTATTTTCTTGGAGAATGCTCAGTCTTATGTAGACCGAGTGAATGCCATGGCTGGCGACGCACTGCAAATTGAGTTGCTACCTGTCAATGCAGTAGTAAAAACCAGTCAAATGCAAGACGCGGTACATCGAGGCGTGCTAGACGCCGCTCATTACGTACCCGCATATTGGTATTCAAAATCTGCAGTCGCTTCGCTGTTCGGAACCGGTCCTTGTTTTGGATGGTCCAGTCAGGAAGTGCTTGGTTGGGTACATTATGGTGGTGGACAGGAATTGTTTAACGAATTGATGGAAAAGCTAGGTCTTAACTTGGTCAGTTTTTTCAACAGTCCGATGCCTGCCCAACCATTGGGTTGGTTTAAAGAGCAAATTACTGATTCTAGCCAAATGAACGGTCTCAAGTATCGAACCGTTGGTCTTGCGGCGGACGTACTGCTCGAAATGGGAATGTCCGTAGTTCAGTTGCCAGGTGGTGAAATCCAACCTGCGTTGAAATCAGGTTTGATCGACGCTGCGGAGTTCAACAACCCAACATCTGACAGAGATTTTGGTATGCAGGATGTGTCGAAACACTATCATCTGGCAAGCTTCCATCAATCTCAGGAGTTCTTTGAGTGTACCTTCAACAAGCAAAAGTACGACAGTCTTGCTAGCGAGCAGAGAGCAATTCTACAGTACGCATCTGAATCAGAGAATTCAAACTTTTATTGGCACAATACCCGACGATATGCAACTGACCTTGTCAGATTGCAGGAAGAAAGCGGGGTAAACGTATATCGAACCCCTGATTCTGTCATGTCGGACCAGCTTGTCGCTTGGGATATTGTTATTGAACGCCTTTCTGCTGAAGATGCTTTCTTCGCTAGGGTAATCGATTCCCAAAAAGCGTATGCGAAAGAAGTGATGAACTATCTGAATCTGAATCAACCGGACTATAAGCTCGCTTATAAGCACTACTACGGGTAATTCACTAATTTCATCGAAAATTGTAGCGGGGGTCTTACGTTAGTTAGACCCCCGTTACTACTTCAATCCGAATATTTCGGAGGGAAAATTTGAATTCGTTTATACACACCATAGAGAGTATTAGTGTATGGGTAGGCAGAGCCTTTGGGTGGTGTATTCTCATCCTCACTTTTTCTGTATCCTATGAGGTGTTTGTCCGCTATGTCCTCAACGCCCCGACCGTTTGGGTATTTGACATGATGGTGCAAATGTACGGCGCCTTGTTCCTCATGGCTGGAGCGTATGCACTAGCGCAGGATAGCCACGTGCGTGGTGATGTTTTGTATCGTTTGTTCCCTGTTCGTGTTCAGGCAACCATTGACTTCATTCTTTACATATTGTTTTTCTTTCCAGGAATGCTTGCATTGTTTTGGTTTGGCGCAGAGATCGCTTCTGATTCGTGGAGGTACAAAGAAGTCAGTTGGAACAGTCCTGCTCGAATACAAATCTATTACTTCAAGACATTGATTCCTGTAGCTGGTGGACTTCTCATCATTCAAGGAATCGCAGAAATTCTGCGATGCTGGAAAGCCATGCGAAGCGGGGTGTGGCTTGACAGACTCGATGACATCCAAGAAACCGAAAAAATGCTAACCTAGAATTTCGGAAGATATTGGATGATTGTTTCATCCATCATGGATTAATTTTCAGCCTGCAGTACTACCCAATATGACCAATCCAGAAGTCGCGATTTTAATGCTCGGACTATTTATAGTCCTGGTAATGCTTGGATTTCCGATCGCTTTCACACTCATTGCCATGGGTGTCGGATTTGGTTATTTTGCGTACCATCAAGCCGGGTCTGTGAAGGTTATCGCCGATGCATTCAACAATCAGATCTTCTATCTCCTGAACCAGAATACGTACTCCGTGATGGAGAACGATACCCTTGTGGCTATACCACTATTCTTATTTATGGGATACGTTGTGGAGAGGGCGAATATCGTCAACAGACTATTTTCGTCTCTTCAACTTGCAGCACGCAATCTTCCCGGTTCGATGGCAATTGCCGCATTGATTACCTGTACTGTTTTTTCAACCGCGAGTGGGATTGTAGGTGCTGTAGTCACTCTGATGGGTTTACTCGCTTTCCCTGCAATGGCGAAAGCTGCCTACCGGAAGGATTTCAGCGCTGGTGTAATCTGTGCAGGAGGGACGCTTGGAATTTTGATTCCACCTTCGATTATGCTGATTGTATATGCAGCAATCGCTGAACTATCGCCACTTCGACTCTACGCAGCTGCTGTATTTCCAGGATTGCTCCTGGCGGGTCTATACATCATTTACGTATTGATTAGGGCATATGCCAATCCTGAGATTGCACCAAGGCCGGCTAAAGACGACAGTGTTTCTCGAACTGAGATATACATGCAACTGTTGGTGTCCTTCGTACCATTAACCGTCTTGATCATGCTGGTACTAGGATCAATTCTTGGCGGATTGGCAACACCTGCTGAAGCAGCCGCGATGGGTGCATTGGGCGGTCTGGTACTAGCCTTGGCATACCGATCGCTCACTTGGCAAAAACTCAAGGATTCAGTGTTTTTGACTGCAAAAGCAACTGCGATGGTTTGTTGGATGTTTGTAGGATCATGGACATTTGCATCCGTTTTTTCCTATTTGGGTGGTCATGACGTAATTGAGCACTGGGTTCTCGCCTTGAATCTTCAGCCTTGGCAGTTTCTGATCCTTGTTCAGTTGATAATTTTCCTATTGGGGTGGCCGCTGGAATGGTCTGAAATCTTGATCATTTTCGTACCAATATTCTTGCCGATGTTGGATACATTCAATGTAAATCCGTACTTCTTCGCCATGCTTGTGGCATTGAATCTGCAAACCTCGTTCCTGACACCCCCGATGGCGATGTCGGCATTCTACCTGAAAGGGGTATTGAAAAAGCAAATCGAACTAGTCGAAATTTTCAAGGGAATATTGCCTTATCTCGGAATCGTACTTTTCGCCATGTTCCTCATGTACATGTTTCCTCAGCTTGCTCTTTGGTTTCCTGACTATCTCTTTGGTCCGTATATTCCCTGATCACATTTGGTGCTCCAATCGACGAGCATGCACGAGAACACCAGGACAGCGAGAAAATATGTTGATCTAATGCTTGAAGGCGTTATTTCGTCCGAGTATCTCGTTCAACACTATCTCGATTCAATTGATCAAACTGATGGCGTCATCAATGCTTGGGCTAGCATTGATCAAGACACTGCAATTGCGCAGGCTCGAAGTATGGATCAGCTTCGCAAAAAAGGAATGCCCACCGGATTACTACATGGCATTCCCGTTGGCATAAAGGACATTTTTGATACGGTTGATTATCCGACAGAAATGAATTGTCTAGCGTTCGAAGACAGACGTCCGGACAAGGATTCAGCAGCAGTAGAAAGTTTGAAAGAAGCGGGTGCGGTCATTTTGGGTAAGACTGTAACTGCCGAATTGGCGTACATGCATCCTCCAGCCACACGCAATCCCAGAAACCCAGACTACGGACCTGGCGGATCGTCTAGTGGGTCAGCTGCTGCTGTAGCTGCTGGCCAAGTTCCACTCGCAATTGGAAGCCAAACCCATGGATCGGTCATCAGGCCCGCCTCTTATTGCGGAGTCTATGGTTACAAACCGACTAGAGGCTTAATCTCTAGAAGAGGGGCTCTAGAGACTTCATTTCACTTGGATCAGGTGGGGATGTTCGCTCTTGACTTAGGCGATTTGGCCCTATTGGGAAACGCCCTCGGGCGGTACGACGCTGCTGATGAATTGTGCTATCTGCGTCCACGACCTGATGCACTTAGAGGGTACGAGTCAGACCCTCCAATTGAACCTGTATTTGCCTGGTTCGATTTACCGTATGAATCTCGATATTCAGAGGCGCTGTCGGCTGGAATCGAAGAACTCATCGACTGTCTTGGAGAGCAGGTCGATCGAGTTCCCGCTCCTCGCTCATTTGTTGGTCTTATTGAAAGTCTACGCAGAATCTACGGCTATGAGCTTTACCGCTCTCTTGACGAGTTGGATGTATTGAATTCAGAATTCTTGAGTGAAACCATACGCACTTCCATTCAGGATATAAAACAAATTACCGACGAGCAGTACAGTGATGCGATTGAAGCCATGCACGCATCTGAAACCTGGTTTGTAGATTTTTTCAATGACTACGACGCAATTCTGACACCTTCAGCTCCAGGAATAGCGCCAAAATTTGGTGAAGGAACTGGTGACCCATGCTGTTCAACAATATGGACTCTCGCTGGTCTGCCATGCATTTCCATGCCGTTGCTAGTTGGAGAAGAAAATATGCCGATTGGACTACAGTTGGTAGGAGCAGCTGAACAAGATGATCGGTTGTTCAGAACTGCACGCTGGTTGCTCCGATTTTTATCCGAGCAACCTTAGTTTTGGTGTTTGTCTGCCAACAATTACATTGAGCTTTGTTGGCACTGAATTTGTCATGATCATTTTTGAAATTACGATTATCTGACAATTAACTCACTATTCAATTGGCTAGTGTAGTAATGCGTATAATCCTTTTAGTTTCAACTTACCAATTGATGTAGAAAACACCAATGCTCCCGAAATCCATACAGATCACTACTGGACTATTCGGTCTGATTGTATTGGTCGTTTTTGTAGTTGGGCTGTCTCACAGCATTTCAACCGGTTTCGCAGGATTCTGGGGTGGGCTACCATTCGTCATCATCATTGCTTTCATACTTCCAATGGCGGCTTACGACTATTGGGATGAATGCGTCCGTAGAAAGATTGAT
>JAJDXD010000007.1 GCA_022823405.1 Gammaproteobacteria bacterium | reverse complement strand
CGGCTGCGCGGGTTCAGGCAGCTGGGCAAAGTGATCGAGGGGGTGAAATTCAAGAATGGAGTCGAACTGAATTACAATGACACCGACCAGGTAGCCGCTTGATGATCACTTCCCGTCACGCACTACTTTCGGGCATAACTCTTCGTTTTCCACCATCAGGTGAACTTGAAAATTTTTACTAGTTGCAAAGAGTGAAGAAACACTATTGACTGGTAGAGCATTTTCGTAGAATTTCTAAACCTTAAAAATTTGTTCAAAGTAACGCCTTCTCGAAGTGAGGTGCTTAAAGTTGTAAAATCTCAATCTTTGAGCAAGTAAATGAAGCATTTGTTGCCGGTAGAAACAATTGAAATTGATTAAGTTACGGGTTAGAGTAAAACTATGGATTCCCTAATACAAGCCATCCAAAAACACAACCCAAATTTACCCGCGATTTCCATTTCTGGCGAACAGACTAGTTACAGAGAATTGCTAGGAATTGCTGGAGCTATCGCTCGAGGCATAAAGGATGGAAGCGGAGGACCGCTCTCAGTAGTTACGATATTTGGAGAGAAAAGCTTATTCACGTATGCTGGAATATTTGGTATTCATTGTGCTGGAAAGGGTTACGTACCTTTGCTTCCAAGTTATCCAAGTGACCGGCTTCTATCGATGTTGGATCAGACACAGACGGACATCCTGATTTTGGCGAAGGGGTTTAGCTATGTTGTTTCACCAGTTTTACAAATGTGTGCAAATAATTTACTGGTTTTGTGCGAGGATGATACGGATTCCACCTACCTGTCGGGTAAGTTCCAAAGACATAAATTTGCAACAATTGGAGAGCCCGAATCAGAGGAGCCAACGAATTTTGATTCGGAATCAATTGCATACATTCTTTTCACCTCTGGTAGTACAGGTAATCCGAAAGGTGTACCGGTTAGTTTTGGCAATTTAAAAGCATATCTCCGCAACCTGATACCACTTGCAGGAGTTGGACCAGGCGACCGATGTTCACAGACATTCAATTTCACATTTGATGCCAGCGTTCACGATATTTTTATAGCAATATGTTCGGGATCATGTTTATATCCTCTTGATCACTCCGACTTGTTGACCCCCGCCCAATTCATAAGAAAAAACGAAATCACTTCTTGGTTTTCTGTTCCATCTGTTGCGATGCTAATGGAGCGTACTCGAACGCTCAGACCCAACGTTTTCCCTAGTTTGAAAACCGGATTTTTCTCCGGCGAAGCTTTGCCAGTTAAAACTGCGGAGGCTTGGAGCCGGGCGGCACCAAATGCAAAGCTAATCAATCTCTACGGTCCGACGGAAGCGACTGTCACGATTTCTACATATGAGTGGAATAACAATACTCCCAATGAATCACGAAACGGAATAGTACCGATTGGGACAATGTTGCCGCGTCAACATTACAAGTTAATTGACAATGAAATGCGCGTTGTCGAAGGAGTTGAACGCGGAGAGTTAATTATTTCTGGAGATCATGTCACTAGTGGATATCTCAACCTTCCGGAAGAATCAGCGAGTCGATTCATTTACCTTTCAGATAATCCAACCAAGCTTTGGTATCGAACAGGAGATTTGGTGGAACTAGACGAAAATGGTTGTTTACATTTCATTCGAAGATTGGACAATCAAGTACAAGTTGGCGGATTTCGTGTCGAACTGCAAGAGGTTGAGCATAATTTGCGGGTCGCAAGCGAAAGTGATCTGGCAATTGCACTGGCAATTGATGATGGCACGTCAACGAAAGAAATTGTTGCAGTAGTAGCCGGCTCTCCGTTTTCATCTGAAGAGATTCTGGCAAAATGTTCAGAAAAATTACCGTTCTATATGCTGCCTTCGAGAGTTGAGTTAGTATCTGAACTTCCTCTTAATCCAAATGGAAAAATTGACCGTAAGGTTGTATTGCAAAAATTATTAGGACATGAAATCTTATAGTTATTCTGAATTAGTCGATTCTTTGCGAGCGATTGGAATTTCTGATGGTCAGAGTGTAATGGTTCACAGTTCTCTAATGCATTTGGGGCGCATGAAAGAGGTAAAGTCATCAGATATCGCAGCGATGCACTATTCTGCACTACGGGAAGTTTTGGGTCCCGAGGGAACTGTTGTCGTCCCGACCTTCAATTTTGGCTTCTGTCGAGGGGAGGCATATGATAGTGAGCACACGCCCTCTGTAAGAATGGGAATACTACCTGAATATGTTCGTAAACTTCCAAGTGCTGTAAGGTCGAAACATCCAATTCAATCGGTAGCAGCTATCGGCCCGCTAGCACAATATATTTGCGAGGGTGATGCCTCGTCTGGGTATAGTCCCAGTGGTTCTTTTGCAAAGTTACTCGAATTGAATGTGCGGGGCTTGCTTCTCGGTACAACAATGAGACATTTTAGTTTCATCCATTTTGTTGAAGAAAAACTGAAAGTTCCATATCGATTCACAAAAACGTTTACTGCTCCCTATGGACCAACAAAAAAAATGAAGAGCTATTGCATGTATGTTCGAGACTTGGATATTGACCCTAGATTAGATTTTTCCAAAGTCGGTGTTGCAATGGATGAAAGAAAAATGATTCAAGAAAATCTTCTTGGGATGGGTGCAGTTCAAAGTTTCGAAATTTTCAACGCCTATGCCATTACTCTTGAAAAATTGAAAGAAGATCCATATTGGCTGGTTAGCGAATTCGCTAACGATCGAATCTAATAGTCAAATGGATAGAGAAACCGTAATACAAACACTGAGATTTCTCATTCCTGACTTCGATAATTTGGAAGTTTTGGACGATACAAATTTAGTCGAAAATAGCATTGTTGATAGTGGTCAGTTTGTTGAGTTAATTACGCTACTTGAAGAGCACTGTGGTAAAGAAATTGATTTCCTGGCTGTTGACATTGAAACGATCACTAGTATTGAAGGAATAACAAATACATTTCAAAATTTGTGAGTTTGTGTATTGAATTGGTTGATTTCGTCTAGTCGATCAACCGAAAATGTGCGAATCTACTTAGGAAAAACCAATGACAGAGAACCATCCACAACAAACTTGGGACAAAATTTACGGGCGAAACGAGCAAATTTGCGTTTGGCCCTGGTCTGATCTGGTGAGCATGATTATGCGTCACGCTAAACCCGAAACACAAGATTTTAGGATGCTTGAACTCGGCTGTGGAGCGGGTGCGAATATTCCATTCTTCTTGTCGTTGGGGGTCGAATATTATGCCATTGAGTCTAGCGGAGTAATTGTTTCAAGATTGCACAAGAAGTTTCCAGAGTTAGAAGACAAAATATTCGTGGGAGACTTTACAAAGAAATTACCCAGCGGAAATTATGATCTAATTGTTGATAGAGGGTCGCTTACAAACAACAAAACTGAAGCAATAGAGAATTGTTTGCAACTTTGTCATGATCAACTCAAACCCAATGGTAAATTTGTTGGTATGGACTGGTATTCCACACTATGCAGTTCATATTCCCAAGGACAAATTGAAGATGACTGGACGCGGATTAATTTTCCTAGAGGACCGTTTGTTGACGCGTTTCGAGTCCATTTCAGCGACAAAGAGCATTTATTGGAATTATTTACAAAATTTGAAGTTAGACATTTAGAACTAAGAACGACTAAATCTGAGTTCAATGATGATCATCCTGTAATGGCTAGTTGGAACCTGGTTGCAACGAAAAAATGAAACAGTGAAGTTAAATTTCATTCCAATATTTTGCTTGTTTAACAAAACTTTAACTGTAACTGAAAAAAGGGCGGTATAGAAAAGAGAATCACTTGGAGCAAGATCTGCAATGACTTTGGTCTAAGATTTAAAAAAATTGTTGTGCTTGATAAATGTTTGTTCATAGTCTTATGGAATGAAAAGATTTTTGAATTTGAAGATTCTCAATCTACTATCAAACAATAGAGCACTAGATTAAGGTTTCCTTTACATTTCAACTGTGTTTGCTCAACTCTGTGAAATCCTGCGACCTGCTTCGATTCAGCTCCTTACACTGATCTGGCCTAATTCTAATCCTTCCTGTGTCGGCGGAACATGGCCCAAAACCTGATTGATTTACATCTTGGCTTGACCGGATTCACTCATGTTCCAGTTCAACGCGATGCCACTAAGCACGTTTTTGTCAAATCCAGCCCAATGATTGTGCTATCTTAAATGATCAGCACAATTTCCTCTTGCTTCTAGTCATTTAATGTTTGTTAAGTTTCTTCAATTTACGAGGGTGAAGGGATTCCCAATCATTAACTTTTAGAGATATCTCAAATTACTAAATCATGAGACCCTATAGTTATTCAGAATTGATCGATTCACTGAAAGCGGTCGGAATTGATTATGGCCAAAGTGTTATGGTTCACAGTTCTCTTTTGCATTTAGGACGAATGAAAAATGTGAAGACATCGGACATTGCAGCTATGCACTATTCAGCGCTTAAGGAAGTTTTGGGTTCCGAGGGTACTGTAGTCGTACCAACATTTAATCTTGAATTCTGTGATGGAAAGGCGTTTGATCCATTGACTACTCCGTCTGTAGCCATGGGCGTTCTATCAGAATATGTTCGGAAACTTCCGGGTGCAGTTAGATCGACGCACCCAATCCATTCCATAGCTGCTGTCGGTCCGCAGGCAAAAAATATTTGCGAGGGAGATTCTGCTATAGCGTTTGGCCCGTCCGGTCCCTGTTCAAAGTTGCTTCACCTCAACGCTCGCGGTTTGCTCCTTGGCACCACAATTGAAAATTTCAGTATGCTCCATTTCGTTGAAGAACAAGCGAAAGTTCCCTATCGCTTCACGAAAACGTATACCGCACCATATGGACATAAAAAAGAGTTGAAGAGCTATGCTAGGTATATTCGAGACCCAAATATTGCTCCTCAAATAAATTATTTCAAGGTTGAAACCATACTGCGAGAGAAAAAACTAATTCAGGAAACACAGGTTGGGATTGGAAAAATACAAAGTTTTGATGTAGATCACATCTATTCAATTACGCTTGAAAGGTTGAAAAAAGATCCGTTTTGGTTGGTCAGAATCGAAGATTAGAATTTTTATATCCATGGACTGATAATCTGTCACAAAACCTTTAACTTTGCTTGATCCATATTTTGTTGAGCTGGTTTGTGTAGTAGCATTTGCAAAATCACACTAATCGAAAGTTGAGTCAAGAAATACATTAAGAAACCGATGACCTCCACGTCCATCCACTTGATTGAACGCACCTAAATTCGGCTTACTCTTTTCGGCAAATCCATCGACTGTACCGAGAGCCTCAACAATTGACTCGAATTCATTTCGTTCAAATTGATCTTGAACAAAGAATATGTTTCCTAACCCAGAGCTGTGAAAATTACGTAAATATTGTTCAAAATTACGGTGATTTTGAATTAAATAACTGGGTTTTCCGAGGCAAGCTGATTCGTATCGAATCAGCCCGACTAGACCTATAAGAACTCCGCAACGATGGATTAAATCAGCGATATTGTTCTGATTGAAAACCAATGAAATTTTGTCTTGATACTGATCTGCAATCCTCTTGATTGATTTCACTCGGTTTTCCTCAAACATATTTCCCACCACAAATTTCAATTTAACTTCTGGAACTTTGTTTTTCAGAAAAATGCTAAGGATGTATTCACTCATTTGGGATCGATCGCTACCTCCGCAACAAACGAGAATATGGTCTCCGGCAATCAATGAGTTTCGGTCAAGTGTTTGACGAACTGTTAGATAACTGGAATCTAAAATTGCATATTGAACCCCTACAAGCCAATTTCTGCAATGTGGTGTTTGGCGCAGTTTATCGGCATCAAGGTAAGGGGTGACAACAATAGACGGTATTGTATTTTTATCACCGTGGAAGTGATTAGGAGGCATAGAATCAATAACGGCAACATTCAATTGTTTCGAATGGAGAATTTCACCTATTGTTGAGCATAAATTGAAATGCTCATGGTGACAAAAATCAGTGATTACATGAGTTAGTTCCGGAATCTGCTGAATCCAATCATTTTCACCAATTTTGGTATTGAATCCAATAAGTTGATTTTGTGGAACTCCAAGTGCAACAGCAGTTGCGCATGATTCACTTGGGGTTACGAATTGGTGAGAAATTTGACGTTTGGCGAATTCATCTCCCAAAGCAATTGCTCTTCGCAAATGACCGGATCCGACACTTGATGAGACATCAAATCTAATAGCAACGGTTCCAGGCATGTCAGAAGCTTACTAACCTCTAGTCAGTCAGCGGTCTTTTTGTTGGGCAATACTACTGTTTTCAATACTGAACAGGTAATCGGACTGGTTTTATATGTTAGTTTTCGACGATAAGTCGAGGTTCTTTACGTACAAAGTAGGTGACTTCGAAAGGATATCCATCTTGGGACGTAATGTAATCGTGGTGCACTACGATATGGCCTTGGAGTTCACATTTCAAAAACGTAAACATTTTTTCTGGATTAACGTAAATGAGTTCACGATCAAAATATTCAACGTACGTTGAAAGCACATTGAATGCCATTCCCTTTTCGCAAACTTTCCAGAGTTGCTTTAGCGTGTCGTACATGAATTCTTCTGCATTTTCCCTCGCATTGTTGAAAACACCTGAGACAAAGCCGTAATCAAAACCTTTGGGCAGTTCATCTGACCCGATATCGAAGTGGCGCATCTCCGCGTTTTTGTCTTCTGCCATTAGACGATTAGCGGATTCGACAAACTGCTCAACAAATTCAAGGCCCAAATACCTGCCTTGAAACCCTTGTTCTCGTAAATAAGTATAGAAATGTGCTAATCCGGCACCGACATCCAGCACAGAACCTAAATCATGAGATATCCCCGCCAGTAGTTGAAACCTTGCAAAATGTGAACTCTTGTCACGATATTGAACAGTATTGGAACTATATCCATATTGATCGAATCGATTTTTGAAGTGCGCGGCGATTTGATCTGTCATCGTTATTCGGAGGTAGACTAATATCGGATTTAAATAAAATTAACGCAATCCTGCAAAGTTCTCGGGTGCAAATACGAGGAAGCACTAACAAGTTAATACATTGCTAACATCAAGTATGAATTGTATTTTGAGCCAGTTTATACTCGATTTTTTTAGCCCGAAATTGATCTTGAAGCCGGATGATTCACAAAACTCAAAAGTGAGTACTAGGAAGAATTGAAAACAATGGCAATAATACCTGCACGAGGTGGTAGCAAACGAATTCCAAATAAGAATATTCGTTTATTTGGCGTTCAGCCGATCATTGAACTGGGCTCAGTGGTATTTTCAGAACGTGCAATTCCGATTGTGCAACCCACCAATCGTGTAGTCGATATCACCTTGATTGATGATTGGAATCATACCGAGTGGTTATATCAAGCGCATCATGTTCTCTCCAACTGATAGGCAAAATAAATTACGCCATTCTTTTCGTGCAGGAGCGTGATTTAAGAAACATGGAACCGACCTTTCTCGTTTTATGCAAGAATTTCAATCCAGTTGCTGAATGCACGTATGCAACTGCAGTATCGACAGATTTTACGGTGGGTCGTATCGCTCGAACTATCGCCGTAAGGCCACTTTGTTCTTGAACAAACAGATTATTCCATGAGTAAGTTAACTGTTGTAGTCGGTGCTGGAATGGCGGGAATCACCGCTGCCTATTTTGAAAGCCGAAAAGGGCGAAAAGTAATCTTGATTGATTCGGATGAGAGAGCTGGTGGACTGTTGAATAGCGATTTCAACTTCGGTCACTACTTTGACTACGGCACTCATATATATGCGGATACAGGAATCTCAGAATTAGATAATTTTCTCCACGGTAACTTTAGCTCGGACAACTGTACGATTCACACAATCATTCATAACGGCAATTATTTCAAGGGTGTAATGAACTCAAAGAGTGGCTATGTTGATGCCTCCGTTCTACCACTTAACGAATACAACCAAGGTTGCTCCGAGCTATTGTCGATGCCGGAAAAACACCCTGCCGACAACTTGCAAAATCATTTGATAGGAAAATTTGGAGTCACCTTCTACAACTCCATATTCAAAGATGTTGTTGCAAAATATTCTGGAGTGAGTGCGAAGACTTTGGCAGTTAATGCTGTTGATCCATTTGAAGTAACTCGAATTCTCGCATTTGACGAAAATACTACGAAACGGTTGACGAAGACCGAAATGTATAACGCCAAATTGGGATTGCATACCAAAGGAAATTCTTCGCAACAGAATTACTATCCGAAGCATGGTGGCGTTGGTGGTCAGATATTTAATTTGATGCGCACACTTGACAAAATGGGTGTTGAGTTTCGACCATCAGCAATAATTACCAAAATTCGAGAGAAGCAGGGTAGGGTGTATGAGGTCGTTACAAAGAGCGGATCAATTGAATTGGACAGATTGATATGGACATTACCGAACAGTCTGCTCGTTCGACTAGTTGGAATCAAGGAAATGCAATCAGCTCCACCGCTATTTCGAAATACCGGGCTATTTGATTTTGTGTTTGACAAGGCGCTGAATTCGAACTTGATGTACATCAATGTCTACGATACAAAACTCCTTTCAGGCCGAATAACCTTGTATCAAAATATGACGCAATCGGAGGTCTATAGCTGTACGGTAGAAGTTCTGGCTGATCACGGTGTAGATTTAAAATCAAAAATTTCTCTTGTTTTAGACGAGTTGGTGAAAATGGATTTGATTGACAAGGCAAGTTCGTGCATTTTTCGGCAGTTTAGACCTGTAGGAGCTGGATTTCCTGTACTAACTACTGATACCGCAGAAAAGTACAATCGATTGAACAAATATTGCAATGATTACTTTAGAAATATTGTTTTTCTGGGTCGAACACCAAGCACGTTCTTTTTGTCGGATGTCCTTGTTGATGCGTATCACAAACTTGTCAATCAAGATTGATCGACTGGAAACGGAATATTGTTGTGACCCAATTTTCACACAAAGTTAATGCTTGTCGAAATTCAACTGGAGTGCAATAAATTCAAATTACAAGAATTGCCACTTCCAAATCACGATGTGACACAATTTTGTCGGCGATATCTACGTGCTGTTCTAGACTCTTGTGCAGCAGATTTTTCTAAATGCGAAATACCGTTTGTACTTTTGAGAAGTCTTATTATCGAAATTCACACCCTTGAAGACTGGCAACGCGCTGAATTGTTAAATTGCGTGAATTGGGCTGTCTCACTTAATAAGTAAGCGTGAAAGTCGCGATTCGTACCGACGCATCAAGCGATATCGGTAGTGGACACCTAATGCGGTGTCTGGCATTGGCAACTGGATTGAAAGGTTCAGGCGCCGACGTGATTTTCATTTGTTCTGGACAGGAAAGGAAATGGATTGAATATGTGCGTGACAGAGAATTCGATTGTCAGGTGCTATATCCATCGAACATGTTAGGAACTGTACACAATAAGAGGAATCTCAATACATCATCTTATGTCATGGGAGGTAACCGATATGATTGGCAACAAGACTCAAAGGCTACAAAAAAGGTTCTGGAAAATAGGGAAACAGATTGGCTGATTGTCGATCACTATGGGATAGATTTTCGCTGGGAATTAGCACTGCGTCCCTATACAAAACGCATCATGGCCATTGATGATCTTGCGGACCGCAAACATGATTGCGACGTTGTCTTGGACTGCGTGTTTGGTAGACAAACCGAAGATTATCAATCTTTGGTACCAGATGGGTGTCGAATTTTGTTAGGAACGAAATATGCTTTGTTACGGTCTGAGTTTGTCGACTGGAGAAACATTGCATTGAACCGAAGAAAGACCAATTCAACAGTTCGAAAAATTCTGGTTTCGTTAGGTGGTGTAGATCAAAAGAATCTCACAGGCAAAATACTGGAGCAATTGAAAGGCGTCAATTGGAATTCTGAAAGTCGGATTGATGTTGTTGCAGGGAAAGGATTCATGCACAAATCGGAAATTGAAAAACAACTGGCATCATTTCCGATGGATACCACATTTGAAACAGCTGTGAATGACATGGCAAAACGAATAACAAATTCGGACCTTGGAATAGGTGCGTTTGGGGTGAGTACCTGGGAACGGTTTTGCTTGGGATTACCCTCGGTGAATATTGTCACTGAGGACAATCAGCGACAGGCGGTGGCAGCGCTGAAGAAACAAAAGTATTCAGGAATCATGTTTACGAATTCGCTCGGTAGTGAACTGGTCCAGTTTGTGAACCAAATAGTCAGTGACCATAAACTCTACCTTGAAGTTGCCTCCTGGTGTAGCGAGTCTGTTGATGGTAACGGACTAACCCGGGTGCTTAAGCAAATTGAAGTGATTTAGTGATGAGTTGTAGCGCGACGACAGTAGTCAGAGGGTTGGGGATAGCTGGCACGTTGTCTTGCTTGAATATGAATCAAAGATTGGAGGGTTTCTGAAAGTATCTTTCAATTCCATCAAAAGCGATTCCTAACTCAATTTAAAGTGAAAACTAGCTAAGAATTGAATAAATCGTCAGCGGGATTTCTGCACAAACAAAATGTTTATCCTACTTTTTCGGAATACCTTTTGAACCGTAAACGATTAGATCACTTTCTTCTAGTTACTCCACAGTCAACATCAATAAGTTTGTGTTCAGCAACTGAGAGAAATCAACCGTATACTTTCGGAAGCCCACAGCTAAACAGAAGCAGTCTTGTCATTGTTCTGAACCGAGCAAGACAATTGATACTGCCAAAACAAACGGTCTTCTGATACCAACTTGAATCCAACCTGTTCAAACAAAAATTTGGAAACTTCATTTATTTTTTTGATGTTTGCATTTACTAATTTGCAATTTGGTTTCTCATTGGCCATGTAGGCAATTGATTGCTTCAAGCTCTCTCTAGCGTATCCCTTACCACGCATAGATGGAGATAGGTTTATTGAAATCTCTGATTTTCGTGCACCGTCAACAAAATCAAATCGAACAATTCCCAATTTACAAAGTTTATTTTTCTCTTTGCCTTCACAAATCAAAAGCAATCGGCTCTCATTTACAAGAGAACTTTCATACCATCGCAAGTGATCCTCCCAAAGGACAAATTTTGACGAACGGGCCATTTGTCTGGTAACCTCGTCATTTCTCCACTCAAACACTTCCTTGCAATCACTCAAGTCTGCTCTTCGGACAATCACATTTTTCATATTCTTTCCAGATTCAAACTTATTGGACTTCACTCTCCAAACAATCGGCAATTATTTATAGCACAAGCATATAACTGATTGAAATTAAAGAGTATCACTGTTTAATCGGAACTTCACTGGCGATTTATGCTATGGACCACAGGTAAAGCATTCATTTTTTTGAAAAATCCTGCCGATACTGTTGATTTCAACCGGTGCGTGCACTGGGTACATATTTTTGCGGATCAACGCCTAGCAGTTC
>JAJDXD010000115.1 GCA_022823405.1 Gammaproteobacteria bacterium | reverse complement strand
CTGTCAAATTTTGATCGTTGGAAGCGGACCAGCGGGCTTGAGTGCAGCACTGGCTTGTTCGAGAAACGGAATCCGAGTTGTACTGGTTGAGCAAGAGCGAAACTTTGGAGGTAGCCTGTTGTGGCGAAAGGGTTTCTTCGGAAATATTACCGCGAATCAATGGATTTCACATGCGCTTAGCGAGTTGAATCAGAATCCTAGTGTTGAACTTTTATCGCACACAATGGTATTTGGGCACTACGATCATGGGCTGGCTCTTGCTTATCAGATGGGTTCAAATAACGATTCTCACATTTTCTGGAAAATTCGTGCTGATCGAATTTTATTGGCGAGTGGGTCAATCGAAAGACCCCTGATATTTCCCAACAATGACCGACCAGGCATTATGCTGGCAGGCGCGGTTAGAAAGTACATCAATTGCTATGCTGTAAGGCCGGGAACTAAAGCTATTGTTGCAATTGCAGATGAAACGGAAAGAGATGCAGCGATTGCTGACTGTAATGCTGCTGGAATTAATGTTGTCGAGTGCTTGAAACCGGACCAAGAGATCGTCAATGTACATGGACGACACAGAGTCAAAGCAGTTTCAATCAAAACATCAAATCGTGAAACTGTACGGTACACCTGCGACCTCATGTGTGTATCCGGCGGTTGGACACCAACTGTGCATCTTGCAGCCCATATCCAAGGCAAACTCCGTGTTGATGAAAGCTTGCAGGTACCCACTCCTCCTAATCAATGTGGACCACTGCTCTCGGTTGGTGCAAGTCGCGGAATCTTTGATTTGAATTCCGTTATCAAAGATGGTCAGTACGGGGCGCGTCAAGCCATGTCTCAGATAGGATTTACGGAAGAAAACCCAGAATCACAACCTGCTGCAGTTGAGCCTGTTTCTTTTCTTGCGAGCATACAGCCAGTTGCAGGTCACAACGCATTTGTCGATTTTCAGAATGATGTGAATTACGATGACTTGACACAGACCGTAGCAGAAGGATATCGCAACATTGAGTTGGTGAAGCGGTATACCGCGATAGGAATGGGCACCGATCAGGGCAAAACCAGTTGGGTCAACGCATCTCAACACATTGCCGCAGCCATCGGAGAATCACCAACAACACTCGGACACACCACTATTCGTCCGCCTTACTCCCCGGTACCATTTTCCGCGATTGCCGGAGCGAGAACTGGCAATTTCATGAAACCCATTCGCAGAACACCACTACATCAAGCATTGAAGACATTGAACTGTGTGTTCCAAACTTCCGACGACTGGCTTTATTGCCGATATTTTCCACAAGAAAACGAGACTTTGGAACAGGCTGTCAATAGAGAAGTCCGTGCGGTTCGCAGCAGTGTGGGTTTTATAGACTTGTCCACGCTTGGCAAATTCGAAATCAAGGGTCCCGATGCAGAAGCGTTTCTTTCCAGACTTTACTGCAGCAACGTTACTGCAATGCCAATCGGTAAGGTTCGCTATGGCTTGATGCTTCGAGAAGATGGCATCCTTTTCGATGATGGCACAATTGCACGGTTGGGAGATCAACATTACGTTGTGACCGCAACAACCGCAAATTCAGAAGCAGTTTGGCGCTGGATGACAAGACTGGCTCAAACTCAATGGTCAGATATGAATGTGACACTGGCAAACGTTACCGAGCATTGGGCAGCAATTGCAATTTCAGGGCCAAGATCGCGTGATGTATTGAGCGAATTCGATTTTGATTTTGAAACAAGTCGGCGTGAATTTCCATTTGCCTCAATACGAGATGGAGTCATAGACATTGACGTGCCCTGCCGAATTTACTCTGTCAGCTACTCTGGCGAGTTGAGTTTTGAAGTCAATATTCCAGCAGGTTACGCCAACAGTTTCATTAAACAACTGTTAGACATCGGTCGGGATTTCGGTCTGACACCTTACGGTCTTGAAGCGTTGGACGTATTGCGAATCGAGAAAGGGCACATTAGCGTGGGATTGGAGATCGACGGCAGAACAACACCCTACGACCTCGGACTGGGAAAGATGGTATCTGTCAATAAGGACTTTATCGGCCGTTCCCTCCTCAATCGACCTGGCTTAATGAACACTGACAGAATGCAGTTGGTCGGATTAACTGCCACGAATCAACGTTCACCGATACCACCAGGTGGAGTTCTTGCTTCCCAACAATATTCAAAAGGCACCCGTCAAGATGTCATCGGACACTTAACAGCTTCCATTTACAGCCCCACTCTAGACAGGTGGATTGCGCTGGGGCTTCTGCGCAATGGCCATCACCAGTATGGCGACACGATCTGGGTGATTTCCCCAACTGCCAGTCAATCAACCAAAGTCAGGGTACGCTCCACAAACTTTTACGATGAAACAGGAGAGCGATTGAATGGCTGACCATCTGGTTCGCGAAACCGTTATGGACTTCATCGAGTGTGAAAAGGTCGACTACGGCATTTCAATTGCTGAATGCCCGGTTTTCGTTTTTGAAGGCCAGTTCAATAGTAAAAATGAACTGGATCATATGTGTCATTCAATCATGCACCTTGACATCGAGCCTGGACAGATGGCTGCTTCAAATGGCATCCAATTGCTGCGATATAGTCCATTCTCGGTATATGTCATATCGGAACAACAGCAACCAGTCAATTTCAGTACTGAACATCGGAATAACTTTTTCGATATCAGTCACGGTAAATGCATGCTTACAATTCAAGGTGAGTTGATATTGGAGATTATTGGTGACTACTGTTCCACTGATATTATTTGCAACCGTATTTCACAAAATCAAATGGTCAAGACTCGATTTATCGACTATGAACTTGTTATTTGGTGGCATTCAAATGACAAGGTCAATCTTCTTGTCGATAGAAGCTACGTGCAATCTTTTGTGGAGTTTTTTCGTTCACTCCTATTACGAAGATAGATTGAATTAATCCGACAGAATTTGTATGATGAGATTACAAACATTCAGTGGGAAGCATGTTTGAATTTTGGTCACTTCAAAAATTTAAAGTAATTCAGTGTACCTATTCTTCTCAAACAATGCCAATCCAACCTAATTAAGTTGGTTTAGAATACATCTTGCAATTTACATCACTAAGAATGGAGAGAATCTTATGAGAAAATTGAAGTTTGCCGTCATTGCAGTTGCCATTTCTGTTGGAGGAATGGTCGGTTTAGGCAAGGATGTTGTCGGGCAGATGAATGCCTGGATGTCCGGCAAGAACCACGACCGTATCATTCAGATCCAAAATGAGGGTGGTACCCGCGCTTCGACAGATTCCGTAGAAATTTCTTACTACAGCAATTCATCTTTTGGTATTACCTCACCACGAGGTATATCGATGATTGTTGATCCTTGGCGTAATGATCCATCGGGAGCCTGGGGTCTTTGGTACAGAATGGAATTCCCTCAAGTCGAAGTTGACATTGGACTATCAACACATGCACACTTTGATCACGATGCACTGGATCGGCTTGATGCAAACATGCTGTTGGATCGAATGGGCGGAACCTTTGAATTGGGCGATGTCAAAATTACGGGCATCGCTGACAAACACCAGTGTGTTGCTCCAGGCATCGTACCGTGGACTGAAGCTGTAAAACAGTTTGAAGGACGTGATGACCCCTGTACGAATAATTTCAGACACATGGATAACAGCCTGTATGTCATTGAAACTGGTGGACTTCGCTTGCTAATGTGGGGCGACAACAGACCCTATCCGCCACAGGACGTCCTCGACAAAATTGGACAGGTTGACATCGTATTTGTCCCTGTCGACGGTTCCAGACACATTCTGGATTACCAACAGGCTGACGATGTAATGGCTGCGACGGGTGCCAAAGTTGGCATTCCGCACCATTATTTGGTTCCAGAGACAACTTTCTATACTTCAACCCTGTTAGATGCGGTGGAGTGGACTCAAACCCATCCACACACCATGCTTGATGGCCCAACAATTCAAATCAGCGCTGCTGATATTGCTGACATGAATGGCCACGTCATGTATTTCGGCTCACACAATCTAGCTGTTCCACAAGACGGATAAGTTTGTTGAACTGGACTGCCTGGAATACGATACCCACATCCAGGCAGTCCCTTCCCCTTTGTCTGCGATTGGTGCGTGATACCAAATTCTCCATATCATGAGCGACGGATGAAGAACTCAATCTTTTTACGAATTGCTACCGTCTTGATTCTCGCATTGGGTTGCAATGCAGCATTTGCCCACTTCAATCTGGATGTAAATATTCGAACATTTCATGTTGTTCATACTAATTCGGGAATGGATGTGTATTTACGAATGCCAACACCCTATTTTCTAGCGGAGTTGTTTATTGATTCCACCGACCCCGAAAGAGCTATACCCGCACCCTTTACCTACAACGAAACTGAAGGTGATGTAGTTCTACATAATCTCGATTTAGACAAAGTGCGGACTGACCCTTTCGGATTTGCGGCGATTGCAGCTAGAGGACTGGAATTCTCTGTGGAAGGTACTCCACTAAAACCTGAGATCATCGCCGTCAGGGTTCATGAGGCATTGCTTCAACCGCCATTTGCCTCAGTTTCAGAGGCTAAGTCCGCTTTGCAAGGTGATGTAATCAACTATCCGTATGAGGAAATTTATGTCGGGGATACCGTAACTGATTTGTTGTTGAGAATTAAATTTGACAGATCTATCGATACATATTCCATACGGAGTACGTTTAACCCCGATTTACCGGGTGTAGATGACACCGCTAATCTGATTGTTGATCATTACCCGGGTAGTGCCCAAATTTTCCGTGTTTCCGGGTTGCTTCACGAGCCAGTCGAAATTTCGAACTCATGGTTTGATGCAGCAGTGTCTTTCGTGATCGCAGGCATCGTTCACATTCTTATTGGACTCGACCATGTTTTGTTTGTAGTCTGTCTAACGATTGGAGCAGCTCATCTCATCAATCTTTTATGGCGTGTAACCGGATTTACGATTGGACACACAATTACTCTAATTGCTGGATTTTGGGGGTTCGTTCCACAAGGGGCCTGGTTCGTACCAACTGTGGAGCTTTGCATCGCTCTTTCAATCATTTACGTTGCATTGATTGCTCTTCGCACCTCAACTCCGTCAATCGACCGTCATGCGTCATTTGTCGTCACACTGGCAATTGGGCTGTTGCATGGACTTGGATTTTCTTTTGTTCTGCACGAATTACTACTACCTGATGGCGCTCATTTGTGGAAGTCTTTGCTGGCATTCAACATTGGAGTTGAAATTGGCCAAGTTGCGATTGTGCTGGCGGTTTGGGTGTTGTTGATTTTGATAGGTCGGTTGAAAACGCAAGCGAAAAACCTCGATTTGAAGTACCTCGCGAAATGGGCCGTGGCTGTGCCTTGCATTCTGATCTCTTCCATCTGGGTAGTCGAACGCATCAAGCCAGTACTGACAGTTATCTGAAGCAGACAATCAAAACAAATTCAAGAAACTTGTCGAAATCAATACCCGAATTGATCGCTTCAGGCTGAACAGTCTCAGTCAAACCGAGTTAATCTGAAGACTTCTCCACAAGGGAAGTCATCTTCAACATTTTGTCAGCAAACCGGCTTGCAATATTAACTTCTGAAACCGCCTGCAAGCCCTGCCAGGCTGGTACACCATTGACTTCAAGTACCATCCACCCGCCTTCCCTACTACGAATCAAATCAACACCAGCATAATCTGCACCAACGGCATCAGCAGCGCGTTCAGCCAATCGCTGTGGCTCAAGTTCCAGCTTTGCCGGTAAACACTGAGCCCCCTGTGCTCGATTTGTTATCCATTGATCAGAGCGGCGCTCCATTGCACATACTGCCCTTCCGTCGACAACCATAACCCGCCAATCTCGCCAATAACTGTCTTTTGACGGAATGTGCTCCTGAAGATAGTAAACATGATTGACTTCTTCCGGCTCAGGTAGGTCTTCGGTTGACTCAATTAGTCTCAACCCTCTCCCTCTTGAACCAAATAGCGGTTTAAGAACCACTTTTTTACCGTCAGACAGTAGCATTTCAAGCTGTTGCGTTGCAGTTTCTCTAGACTCACAAGTCCAGGATGGTACCGTTGCGACCTGTTCTCTTTGCAGGAGGTGACTGGTCATGCTCTTGTCAACCGTTCTTTCGACCACGCTGGCAGAATTCATCACTGATACAGACAGTGCCGCCAAAGCATGGAGAAACCCAAGCCTCAAAGTAACCTGTTCGAAGGTGCCGGCTGAGATACTTCTTACGAAAACTCCATGCGGTAGTACATTCTTTAATCCTGGTATGGTCAACCCACCGAATTGGGTATGATCAGTAAACCTGCACTGAGATAGCGAAACAAAATGTGGACTTGCACCAACACCCAAAAAAGCACTTTCAAGTTGTCTTTCGTGCCAACCCCTGGCATCGGTAAAAACAACAATTCGAAATTGAGACATCAACCAAAGAACGATTTGCAGAGAAGCCCGTAGTCCATGGCTCCACCAGTGAATGTATGCCCAGTGGAAACTTCATGGACGGTCACCTGCGCTGGACTGAACAGCATCGGGTCTATTTCAAAAAATTCGTAGTGATAGTCTTTGAACACTTGAGCAAAAGGTTTGCCGTAATCTCTGGAATTGCAACTCGGCATAGATTCCGCCAACTGACGTGCCGCATCATCGCCACAATCGACTCGCATTGACACCGACCCTGCAAACAGAATCGTGTCATTCGTACGGCCCATAGCCAGCAGTCCATTATCTGTTGGAGGCGGCAGTGGCGTTGACCCTTCAGCACTTAAAATCGAATCCAGATCGAACTTCATTTCATGAGCTTTATGTAGAGCCACCTCAACCACCCTCGCTGCTATCTGAGTTACACCAGCCATACTACCCGTCGGTGTCAAAATCACTGTCAGACTATCGGGAGAAACATTGCAATCGTGACTGACTTTGTCCAGCAGACCATCCGGTGGTAAATTTGATGTTTCAACGATCAAGCAGGTTCTATCAAATTGATCATGGTAGCCTAGCTCTTCAAATAGTGGTTCCTTGGCCGCGAGTGCGCGGGCAGGCCCCGAACCCAAGGCTCGAAACTTTTTTTCAGCGTCGTATTTCAGACTCCAACCGGCGTATTGACTGCCCAGACAACTCAATACCGGATGCTCGGTTTCGACATGCACAATATGAAAATTCATATCTGTAATATCTGACGGAACAATCGTAACATGCCCCAAACCAGCCATACAAATTTCAGCAATTCGGCGTCCTGCCTCGACGGAGCCTAGAGATTTTAGGCCTGCATCAATAATTCGACTACCATTGGTACTCCGACTAATCAGAATCTCCAGATCTACAGCGTCTGCAACCAGTTGATCAACCACAGGTGCAGACAATTGATTGATACCAGGCCAGTTATTCCGCCTATTCTTCATTCCTTAGAATTACCGCAATTTATTAATCATATCAACTATATGACGGTGTCTGTCTTCAACAAATTGCTTTGCCATTTCGGAGTTTCCAGCTGTAGCATACGCAGTACAGACCGGATCGCCTGGTTCAAATGACTGTCCTGACGCAGCCCGATCCTGAACCCACATTGGCCATTCCCAATTGGAAGGCAAAGTAATTGCATTTGAGGCATAGATGACTGAATGAGCAGTAAATTCTCCCATTTCTGTGACTGACTTCAAAGTCGGATTCTGATCACAAAATGCAAGACAATGTGCCTTCAGAAATGACTCAGCACCTTCGTGCAACTCGAATGTAGCACCAGGGCGTGGATTTACTTCAAGTAACCACCATTCATCATTCTGAACGATAGTATCGAGAGATACTAGTCCTCGAAATTGATAATGTGCGGCGAGTAAAGCTGCAGCATTTTCTATTGAGATTCTAATATTCGATTCAAGTGCGTTAGAACTAAGTGCTACGGCTCCGCCATAGATAAACTCACCGTCTACATGTGACTCAGCACACCACTGCTCAGAAAAACCCACGGTTTGAGTTTGCTCGTCGGTACATAGTACAGTTGCTGTTACGATCTGTCCACTCTTGAATTCCTGATAATAAATATCAGCGTGGCACTCAAAATCGACTTCTGTTACCCGCCCTATCCGAAAACCTCCAGAGCTGCCTGCACTTTTATAGAGCCAGCCGCTCGAATTTTCCGGACCTTCAATACGAGTTCGAGGCGCAGGAATTCCCAACTCACTAACTGTGATAGAGAAAAGTCTGGGACTCTTGAGTTCGGCCAGTACCGATGCTGGATTCCCTAGTACTTGTCGACGATCAGAAATTCGCTCAATCTGGCTTGGATTGTGTTCAAATCCGCCAGCGTACACGACTGGAAGTATCGCATTTGGGTCTAACTGTTCGATGCACGCAAAAAGAGAATCTGATTCAAGTCCGCTTCCATCGTACTCGACAGCGAGTGACTTTACTGACTTTTCCCGGGTGTCCAGATCGCTAAACAAATCCAGGGCATAAGCGCCAATTCCAGCCTTGTGAGCCGAAGCGACCAGAGAGCGCACCGTCAATCCGATAAGGAAACAATCCTGCACCTCAAGCGTGCCGATCTGCTTCGGCATAGGCATCTAACAGACCCAACACCAGTGAGTCCTCTGAACTCAGCATTGACTTAAGCATTTCCAACTGCGTCTTGTACTTGACGCGTCCAATGCCCAAGGCACCAATTGACTTGAAAGAGCCCCACTTGCAGACGACGTCATCTGCATTGTGCATCACCTCGACCCCTTCAATTCCGGTTGGTGGCACCGCATTCACATCCGCAGCTATTAGCAAACCGCTTGCCCCATCCAAAGCTTCCTGACCTAAGACTTGAATCCCTGCTTTTGCAGTGGTTACGATCACTTGAGCATCAGCAGCTTCTGCAATTCTTTCTGATGGTTCTACTGCTCTGCATGAGTCAATTTCAACGCCATATCGTGTTGCAAATTCACTCAAAGCTACATTATTCGCTCTCTCCGTCAATCTGATGAGGCGCACAGAGGCACCTCGCTCTTTTGCAAGAACTGCAGTAGACAATCCGACAGGACCACCTCCAAAGATCTTCAAATTGCAGCCATTCAGGGTTTCAGAAGCAGTTTCAGTCAAACACCTTTCAATCACTGCAACTAGCGCGGCCGAAGTCGTAAAAGCACCGTTCGGGTCTGCCAACACAGATACCTCAAAGGGAGGCACCATTGCTCTTTTTGCAATTTCCAGCATCTCGGAAGCCCGATTCACATCACCACCTCCGATAAACATCCCGGTTGTTGATGCACTCTTTGGTGGTCGCGAAAATATTGAATCCTGAACAAAGTCCGCAATACTTGATTCACCGACTCCACAGTGTGGAACAATGACCTCATAACCCGCATCGACAGCCATATTAACATCGAATGGACTTACACTGTCAGATGGTGTAATCATGTGCATTATTCTGCGTCTTGACATAACTCCTCCTGCATTGAATTCAATTCCCGGTCATGGCCTGGTGAGCTAGAGCATCCAGATGTTCCACCTCGATCGTTGCTCCAGAATTGCGCGGAGCACGTATGTCAAATCGCACATCACTACCACTTGACAGTTTTTCCAAATTTGATTTCATTCGAAGGGCGGCAGCTGTGCCGTCAATAATAATGAATCCGGTGGGTCCCCACGAACTTTGACCAATTCCGGCAGCACCGTTTCGTTCAGCATAATCCAGAACATCTGCCACTCTCTGACTCAGAAATCTACCTCCTTGAACTGGCTTGAAGAAATCTCCAACCTGTTTCTGAATCAACGAAATTCCATTGCCAAACGCGGTGATGTCTCGAACTTCCAACGCTGGCACGACCTGATTCAGTAATACGTCCTTTAAATCGGTACTCAGTTTAGTAGAAAAGCCACCTAAGCTTTCGAATGCGTTGACTTCCGTTTCATCATGTATGCCTTGGTAGCTCTCATCAATGATCAGGATAATTCGCCATCCATCTGGAAACTCAATTCGTTTGGATATTACTCTAGCGTATCGGGTTTTTTCCGCCTGGCAATCGACCAGAAAACCGCCTTTGGAAAATGCCGCTGTCCCGATACCGGATCGGGCACCTCGACCTAGTAGTCCGGAAATCATTTCTGGTGAAACATCATGATCATTGAGTTGCATACAGACTGTAGCAACCGACAATGCTAACTGGGTCCCTGAACCAAGCCCGATGTGCTCTGGAATACTCTGAATTGATTTTATGTAAATTGGCTGTCTCAGCGAAAAAACCGCTCTTACAGTGTTCATATGTTTCACAGCTTTATTCAGAGCGTTTCCTGAAACTTTCCACTTAGGATAGTGGTGTGCTTCCAGCACAGTGGCAGGCTGGTCAATCGCCAATCCCAGAGCGCCATGAGTCTTGGCTGACTGCCCTTCAAGTCCAACAAATCCCAGGTGCAATCTTGCTGGCGCGGTGATCTTAATACTCTTCATCGGTAAAATTGTTGGCCTTGATCGGGTTTGACATGCATTATAAATTGAGCCATAACGCGGCAATCATTTCGCAATGCCACTTCCTTGAGCAATGGGTTAATCTAAGGATCAGATGTGATATCTATCTGATTTTATGTTCTAAACTAACTTCTGAAAGTTCCTCTGCACGAAACATGTTCAGTAAACTGATCTACTTGCTGATGTCAGTCTGCAGAAGGCCGGTGCATTGCAACTAGTCATGACTAATCAGAAAATGTACAGGTTCCTTGATGTCGTGTGTCCTTTTTGCGGGCTGCTTTGCGATGACTTAAGCCTGCAAAATGAAAGTGATTCTTTTCATATCGACTCCTCGAATTGCCCGTTATCGAAAACGAGTTTCCTTGAAGCGAGTACGCGCACCGCTCTAAAGCCCCGGGTCAACGGTAAGTTTGTGACTCGAAAGACGGCTATTCAGGCTGCAGTAAATCTCATCTCGAACGCAGAACTACCTCTCATCACAGGGTTGATGACTGACGTTGCTGGAACACGAAATGCACTAACTCTGGCTGAATACTCGCACGCCACAATTGATCAATACTCAAATCGCGCTTTTGGAATCAACGCGAGCCACATTCAGACCAATGGTGGGTACTTCACCACTCTATCTGAAACGCGAAACAGAGCTGACATGTTGGTCCTGATTGGGCCACAAATGCAAAAAAAATTTCCACGTCTAATAGAGATTCTTGATTTCTCAAATCCGGACAATTCTCGATTAAAGAGACCTCGAAAGATTGCCGTAATCGGGGAGCCATGTGAGGAATTTGCAACGATTGTAGAACAGATTGATGTTAGTGCTAGCATCGAGTGTGATTTGCAACAGTCAGGACATTTAATATCTGTCATTCAGAACCAAATGGAAAAAAGAAAAGATCGTGCCCCAATCACTCACAATTTCTCAAACTCTGCGATTCAATCGATTGTCCAGGCCCTTAATCAATCAGACTACGCTGTTTTTGTCTGGGCATCAGAAGAATTTTCATTTCCGTTAGGCGATCTGATAGTAGACTCAATCTTTCGGTTGATTGATGTCATCAACCAGTCGCGTCGAGCAGCTGGTCTAATGCTGACAACTACTCCATCAACAACCACTGCCAACGCCGTTTCAACATGGAGATACGGTAAGCCACTGCCACTAAGTTTCAGAAGTGGCAGCCCGGAACATCATCCGGATTACTACGGTTGGGATTCTATTATCAATCGCGGAGACACTGATCTTGTCATTTGGGTTGGAGGATTAGATCATTCTGTTGAAATGCCGGATTGCTCCATGCAAAAAATATCGCTTTCCAGTAGAGACTCTGAAAATGCGGATGTTTTTATTCCGATTGCGATACCTGGACTCGATCATGATGCACACCTTTTTCGAACCGACTTGACATTAGCACACTATCTCAAAAATCTTCACATGAACGACGGTTATTCTGCTGCTGAAACGCTAGAAGAAATTTACTCGCAGCTCAAATGTTGACAGTAATTAAAGGCGGCACCATCTACGACCCTGCCAATGGCATTGACGGTGAGGTTCGAGACCTCTATATCAATAATGATCGACTAATCCATTGTCCTGGAACTGAAAAGCACGTTGATCATATCATTGACGCACACGGCATGATCGTCATGGCAGGTGGCATTGACATTCATTCTCATATCGGTGGTGGTAAAGCGAACATCGCGCGAATGATGATGATGGACAACTCCGTACCTGAGCGTTTGAATGAACTTGATGTTCATCATTCGGGATGTAAACATACCGTGCCATCAACTCTTATCACTGGTAAAGAATATGCCAGACTTGGATACACGCTGTGCTTTGAGCCAGCAGTAGTGCCATCAAACGCCCGTCAGGCACATCTTGAAATGGCGGATACTCCACTCCTTGATACGGGTGGTTATCTAGTGTTGGGAAATGATGACTATTTTTTGAAACTGCTGGCAGAAAAATCTGATTCGCAGAAGTTGCGCGACTATGTTGCATGGATGTTGAATGCGACTCAATGTATTGCGATTAAAGCAGTTAATCCTGGTGGAATCAGTGCGTTCAAATTCAATCAGCGAAAGCTGGATGTGGATGAACCCCATTCGCATTTTGGCATCACTCCCGGACAAATCGTGCGTTCCCTGACCACTGCAATTTCGGATATTGGATTGTCGCATCCTTTACATACCCATTGCAGCAATCTGGGTATACCTGGAAACTTTGAATCGACTTTAAACACGATCAATGCCGCTGATGGTAAACCGATTCATCTTGCGCATGTCCAGTTTCACAGCTACGGCACTCAAGGCAAGCGAAAATTTTCCTCTGCAGCGTTGGAAATAGCCCAGGCGGTAAACAGCGACCCTAGTGTGTCGGTTGATGTCGGACACGTAATGTTTGGACAAACTGTAACTATATCTGCCGATACGATGGCACAATTCAGAACCAAGGATTTTGCATCACCCAACAAATCCACGTTTATGGATATTGAGTGTGAGGCAGGGTGTGGTGTCGTCCCGTTCAAATATCGGTCAAAGGATTTTGTCAATGCCCTGCAGTGGGCGATCGGACTTGAGCTATTTCTAACCATTGACAATCCGTGGCAAGTATTCCTTACCACCGATCATCCGAACGGAGCGTCCTTTACAACCTATCCCCACCTTATACGATTACTGATGGATCGAAATTTTCGAAACGATATGCTGTCAACCATTCATCGTGGTGCGGTGGAAATGAGTGTAATCAAAGATATTTCGCGCGAATACTCGCTCTATGAGATTGCTGTTTTAACTCGTGCCGGTCCTGCCCGCTCACTTGGACTGAAAGACCGTGGACATCTTGGAGCAAGTGCCATCGCTGACGTTGTTCTATATCGCCCTGATGAAAACTGGGATACCGTATTTCGGCATCCAGTACTCGTCATCAAAGGCGGTCAAACCATTGTCAAAGATGGTGAAATTATTCATATTCCGAGAGGACGTACCCTTCGTCAACGCGTCGATTTCGATTCAGGAATTGAAAAGGACCTAAAACCACACTTTGAGATGTCCAGAACCACACGATTAAGCAATTTCAAAATAAGCGACGATGAAATGGCCAATTCGGTCGGATCAGATGTTGTTTACTATTAGCTAGGCATGAGTCATCCCGGCATCACACTCAATGGCATACTGATTCGGAAAACTTTTGCTGAGGCATTTCCGATGAAAGCGACTCGAATCGTAGTAACTGCGCGCAACAGAGTCTGGTTGAGCCATGCTGTCAACTCGGTTACTGGATTTGCGACATCGGTCATTGCCTGTAAGGTTGAAGCAGGGGTTGAAAAATGGCTGACACCGTCACAAACTCCAGATGGACGCGAGGGTGCTGCTATTTTGCTCTTTGCAATGTCAGGCAATCAATTGGAGGCCCAACTAAGAGACAGAGTCGGTCAATGTCTTTTGACTTCACCAACCAGCGCGGTTTTTTCTGGCATGGATGAAGGCAAAGCAGTTGCATTGGGAAAGGCCATTCGGTATTTTGGTGACGGCTATCAGATCTCTAAAAAACTCGGAAACAGGCGATACTGGCGAATTCCTGTTATGGATGGCGAGTTTGTCTGCGAAGATGTGACTCACCGGATTGATTCAATTGGTGGTGGAAATTTTCTGATTATCGCAAAAGACATTGACAGCGCACTGGGTGCAGCAGAATCTGCCGTTGCGGCAATCGATAAAGTTGCCAATACGATTACACCTTTTCCAGGTGGTGTGGTACGTTCGGGTTCCAAAGTTGGTTCAAAGTACCGCGGACTCATTGCATCCACAAACGATGCTTACTGCCCGACACTTCGAGGACTGGTACCAACCAATTTGCCACATGGCGCAAATGCTGTATTGGAGATAGTCATTGATGGGTTAGATGAATCGGCCGTCGGTGATGCGATGCGCGAAGGGATTGTTGCTGCCTGTTCGGGAAAATGGTCCGAAGGAATATTAGAGATTACCGCTTCAAACTTTGGCGGTAAACTTGGACCCTATCATTTTCACCTGCACTCCTTGATTGACTGCGCTTAATCTTCATATTGAATCCGACAGAATGGAGTGGAATTTAAACGACCGATCTGATAGCAAACAGTAAGTAATGAGTTCTTTAAAACCACTAACATTCACTCGTAAGGAAGATCTAGACTTTCCTGTTGATATGAGATTCTTGAGAAATATCGTCGATTCAAGGATGTCAGCTAAAAAGGCTGAGCAGGTTTTGATGTCAAGTCTACCCGATGCGTTACGGATTGGAGACATATTCAAAGTTTCAGGAAATGATCACCAGAACATTGTGATCGAAAATTCAAATGCCAAGTTAGAAGGAATCGGTACAGGTTGGAGACGCGGAACGATTAAGGTTATTGGCAACGCTGGTTCGTTTACAGCACAGTCGCTGCGAGGAGGATGTGTTCATGTTGAAGGTTCGGTTGGTGATTTTTCAGGCTGCGGCATGAATGGTGGTCAACTAGTGATTGAAGCAGACGCAGGAAACGGACTTGGCGCTAGTTTGCCTGGTGAAAAAATTGGCATGAATGAAGGCAGGATTATCGTTAATGGAAACACCGGGACTCGATTGGGAAATCGGATGAGACGAGGTCTTATCGTAGTCTACGGTGATGTTGGTGTCGGTGCCTGCAGCAGTATGATTAGTGGAACTGTACTGTTACTTGGCGGTCAGGCGAACCTGCCTGGCACTCATATGCGGCGCGGTACAATCATTTGCGCATCCGAACCGAGCTTATCAGCCGATTCGTTCTTCGAACAGGAATGTGAAAACAATACTTATTGGAATATCTTTTGTTCATACATGGAAGGTCTTAGCGAAAGAATCAATCAATCCCTTTTCTCCTGTTCTCCTCGAAAACGCTTTGTCGGCGATCTAAACATTTACGGAATGGGTGAGATTTTCATCATTTAAGCAAGCGATTTAATCGGAACTTCACTGGCGATTTATGCTATGGACCACAGGTAAAGCATTCATTTTTTTGAAAAATCCTGCCGATACTGTTGATTTCAACCGGTGCGTGCACTGGGTACATATTTTTGCGGATCAACGCCTAGCAGTTC